>CBFGPU010000349.1:0-4234 GCA_965650715.1 uncultured Haloferula sp.
GCGCGGGCAGCGGGCGAAGCTCTCCGTGCACGGGTCTGGGAGAAAACCTGAGGCGAGAAGGCGGGCGGCAGCAATGAGGAGAGGGGACACTCCTGTCCCCGGTAGGTAAGTTCACCCCGACGACAGCAGTGTCGTCGCTCCTCATGCTTCGCCCCTGTTAGGCCTTCACCTTCGCGTAGGCCCGCAGGTAGCCGACGCACTGGGCGATCTCGGTGATGTTGGTCTTCCAGTTGTGCTCGTATTCGATCGTCACATTGCCCGCGAAGCCGTGCTTCCGGACCTCGTCGAGGATGGCGATGTTGTCGATCACGCCGGTGCCGAAGGGGCGGTCGTGGGTCCATTTGCCGATCGCTTCGCGGTCCTTCATGTGGAAGGCGTGGACGCGCGGCGCGACCTTCTTGATCACCTCGAGCGGGTCGAGGCCGGAAGTGGCCCAGTGGCCGATGTCCGCGCAGTAGCCGATGTTCGCGTGGCGGTCCTTGATGGCCTCCCAGATCTTGTTGGGATCCCAGAGGGAGGTCGGCTTCGGATGGTTGTGGAAGCAGACCTTGAGGTCGTATTCCTGGGCGAGCTTTTCGAGGGTATCGAGCGCATCGAGGGATTCGGTCGTGACGCCGTAGAGGCCCATCTTCTTGGCGAACTCGAAGGTCTTGCGGGCCTCATCTTCGTTCTTGGAGATGCCGGTCACGCCGAAGTTCACCGGGGTGATCCCGTTCTCCTTCGCGTGGGCGAGCAGCTTCGAGATGTTCTCGTCGGAAAGCGAGGGGTCGAGCTTGGTATCGCCCAGCGGGCCGCCGATCTTCTGGCCGGGGAAGACCTCCACGGCGGAGGCTCCGGCGGCACCGGACATCTGGATGGCATCCCAGAGGGTGAACTCCTTCAGGGACCAGCACTGGACGGAGATCGCGAAACCGGCGGGGGTCAGGGTCTCCTGGGCGATCGGCTTGCCGTGCGAGCGGAGCGCAAGCAGGGCGGAGGCGGCGGGAACCATCGTGAAGAGGGAGCGGCGTTTCATCGTATTCGGATAGGGTTGGTGGAACGTGCGGAGCGAAGGAGGTCTTTCCCGCGGGCGGGACATCATTCGGATTCGTCCGGAGCCCGGCGGCGCAGGGCGGTGGCTATCTCGTCTGAGAAGGCCGTAAGAAGGTAGATCAAGAGGACCGGATACATGAAAGCCCAGTTCCTGACACGCAGCAAATCCTTGCTGGCCTTGAGCAAGCTCGGAGGCACCTTCCTGTTGTCATTCGACTTCCGGGCCTCTTCGGGCAAGGCCGCGAGTTCGGCGACCAAGCGGTCGAGGGGAGCCTTGAGCGCGAAGCGCGGTCCGACGGCGGTCCAAATGCCAAGGGCGGTGGCCACCACCGCGAGGACGCCCATGCGCCGCTTGATCCACGGATGGCTCATGGTGACAGCCTGATGGATGAGAGCGGCGGCACAGATGAGGGAAATCCCCTGGAAGGGAACACTCCTCGCTCCTCCCGCAAGCCAGACGCCGGTGTAGTAGAGACCGGCGAGAAGCGGGAGCACGCACCAGGCGACCGCCTTCTTCTCGCGGGTGCTCAGTGCCAGACGCCCGTCCCCGCTCAAGGCCAACAGCGAGTCGAAGAGTGGCCGGGTGGCCACGGAGATGTAGAAGAAAAGCGCCATCCCGACGCGCAGGATCTGGCCCAGAAGCACCAGGACGAAAGGGATTCCGCTGCCCTGGAGATAGCGCGGCATGACGATAAAGACGATACCGGCGACGACGACGAGTGTACTCCACTTGATCTTCCCTGCCCGGATAATGAGCCGCAGGAGCCAGCCGAGGACGGGATGCTGGGTCTGCAGCGCGCGGGCGATGCCGAGACGGGCGTCCTCGTTTTCCGGGTTACAACGTAGTGCCTCCTGGAAGTGCATCTTCGCCTCCGCCGCGGCACCTCGCTCCATGAGGATCCAGCCGCGCGCGGAGTGGTTGTAGGAGTCTTCCGGATCGTCGGAGAGCAGGCTCATCGCCGTTTCGTCCGCTTCTTCGTGGCGTCCCAGCTTGCTCAGGGAGATGCCGCGGAAGAGGCGGCAGAGTTCGTGATCGGGATCGATGGCCAGGCCGGCTTCGGCGTGGGCCAATGCTTCGGCGGGCTTGTCGCGTTCGTGGTAGATCTTTGCGAGCAGGCCGTGGCAATCGGCATCCTCGCCATCGAGTGTCATTGCCTGCCGGAGCGCTTCCTCGGCTTCTGCCCAGCGGGAGGATTCGATCAAGGCCTGCGCCAGCAACTCATGGGGATAGCCGGACTCCGGATCAAGGCCGATGGCCCGCCGTGCGGATTCTTCCGCCTCTCTCGGCCGGCCTTGGAGACGCTGCACGTGCGAGAGCCCGATGTGGAGATCAGCCTCATCCGGCATCTTGGCGAGCTGCTCGCGGATCATGTTCTCCGCTTCCTTGAAGCGACCGCGTGAGATGAGGAGTTGGATCTTTTGGAGGGGTACACTCATCGGACGGACGAGTGATGACTTGCCGCGAGGAAGGGCGCAACACCGTGCGATGTGGAAAAGCGCGGATCCTGCCTGGAAAGCTTCTCAGGCCAGGATACCCTTCACCACCTTCGCCGGTTTCACGCCGGTGAGTTTCTGGTCGAGGCCTTGGAAGGGGTAGGAGAGGCGCTGGTGGTCGAAGCCGAAGAGGTGGAGCATGGTCGCGTGCAGGTCGCGGAGGTGGACCGGGTCGCGCGCGACATGGTAGCCCATCTCGTCGGTTTCGCCATAGGTGAAGCCCGGCTTCACACCGGCCCCGGCCATCCAGATGGTGAACGCGTTCGGATTGTGATCGCGGCCGGTGAAGCGGTTGCCATCGCCGCCGCCGCGGTTTTCCTGCATGGGGGTCCGGCCGAACTCGCCGCCCCAGATGACGAGGGTGTCTTCGAGCATGCCGCGTCGTTCGAGATCGGTGAGGAGCGCGGCGATCGGCCTGTCGATGTCGCGGCACTTCTTCACGAAGCCGTCGTTGAGCGCCTCGGAGGCATTCGAACCGTGCGAATCCCAGCCCCAGTCGAAGAGCTGGATGAAGCGCACGCCGGACTCCGCGAGGCGGCGGGCGAGCAGGCAGTTGTTGGCAAAGGAATCCTTTCCCGGCTGCGTGCCGTACATCTCGTGGATGTGCGCGGGCTCGTCTTGGATGCTCATCACTTCCGGCACGGAGACTTGCATGCGGTAGGCCATCTCGTATTGGGCGATGCGGGTGATCGTCTCGGGATCGCCGAAGTCCTCATGCGACTTGGTGTTCAGCTTGGCGAGGGTATCAAGCGCGGCACGTCGGATCTCGCGGCTCACGCCTGCGGGGTTGGTCGTGTTCAGGATGGGATCGCCCGCCGAGCGGCACTGTACGCCCTGATAGACGGAAGGCAGGAAGCCGCTGCCCCAGAGCGAGGCGCCCGCGCGCGGGAAACGGCCGCCGGAGATCAGGACCATGAAGCCGGGGAGATTCTGGTTCTCCGTGCCGAGGCCCCAGGTGAGCCAGGAACCCATGGCAGGATAGCCGAGGTTCTGATTGCCGGTGTGGAGGAGAAGCTGGGCCGGGCCGTGGTTGAACTGGTCCGTCTGCATCGTCTTGATGAAGCAGAGCTTGTCCACGTGCTTCGCCAGTTCCGGAAGGCGGTCGGAGACCCAGGCACCGGACTGGCCGTGCTGCTTGAAGTCGAATTGCGGGCCGAGCATCTTCGGCACCCCTTGGATGAAGGCGAAGCGCTGGCCCTCCAGATACTCCTTAGGGCATTCCTTGCCATTGTAGCGGACGAGTTGCGGCTTGTAGTCGAAGAGCTCGAGCTGGCTCGGAGCCCCATCCATGTGCAGGTAGATCACCCGCTTCGCCTTCGGGGCGAAGGAGGGGAGCAGCGGGGAGAGAGGGGCGCTGGGGTCGTGCGAGATCTTCAGTTTTCCCGCGCCTGCGGAAAGTCCTTGGCTGGCCATCCACAATGCTCCGACTCCTGCCGGGCAGTCGCGCAGGAAACGGCGGCGGGTGATGTGGTGGAGCGATTCGCGCTGGAGATGCGGGAGCATGGGAAGAATGGCGAATTCAGAATTTCGGAATGACGAATGCCGTGTGTTGAAGAGTGATTTTTATTCCCGAACGACACTTCATTCGTCATTCGGAACCTCGGCATTCAACATTATCTCACAAGGGCTTCATCGAGATTGAGGAGCACCGAGGCGACGACGGTGTAGGCGGCGCCATCGGGAGTGGAGGCCATCCCTTGCCTCAAGG
>CBFGPU010000350.1:0-4234 GCA_965650715.1 uncultured Haloferula sp.
GTCGTAGTCGGTCCGCATCCGCAGGCGCTGGGCCTCGATCAGCTTGCCCTCTTTCTCGAACCACGCGACACGCTCCTCGGCTTCCTTGCGAATCTCCATGATCGCCCGCTTCATCTTCTCCCCGGGAGTCACGAATTGCTTCGCCGGAAAGAAGGTGTGCTTGTCGATGCGGTCGATGGTCGCGCCGGTCAGCGTGTCGATGGTGGTGATGCGGTCGATCTCGTCGCCGAAGAACTCCACCCGCACGGCGGTCTCGTCCAGGTAGGCCGGGTGCACTTCGACCACGTCGCCCCGCACGCGGAACTTGCCGCGGCCGAAGGCGATGTCGTTGCGCTCGAAGAGGATGGCCACCAGCGATTGGAGGAAATCGTCGCGGCGCAGTTGCTGGCCGACCCATACCGGCACCATCATGCCCTCGTAGTCCTCCGGCGATCCCAAGCCGTAGATGCAGGACACCGACGCGATCACGATGGTGTCTTCCCGCGTCAGGAGCGAGCCCATCGATGACAGGCGACGGCGCTCGATCTCGTCGTTGATCGACGAGTCCTTCTCGATGTAGGTATCGGTCCGCGGGATATAGGCCTCCGGCTGGTAGTAGTCGAAGTAGGAGACGAAGTATTCGACCGCGTTGTGCGGGAAGAAATTCTTGAACTCGGAGTAGAGCTGCGCCGCCAGCGTCTTGTTGTGGCTCATGATGAGCGTCGGTTTCCCGATCTGCTCGATCACGTTCGCCATCGTGAAGGTCTTCCCGGAGCCGGTGACCCCCAGCAGGGTCTGGTGGGCGTTGCCCGCGCGGATCGACTTCACCAGCTTGGCGATGGCTTGGGCCTGGTCGCCTTGCGGGGAATAGTCGCTGTTCAGTTGGAATGCCATCCGGCCCCTTGCTTAGCCCCGGAAAGGTCGGCTCGCAAGAGGGGGCTTCCTGCCGACCGCAAAGGTGGTGGAGAAAACCTTGCGGGCGGGGATCGAATGCTCCAAGGCCGCAGGTCAGCGGTGGCTGCGGAAGAACCGCTTGCCTGTCAGAGGTGTCGGCGGGGTATAGGGGCTGGTCACCACGAGATCATCCCAGTCCACCAGATTCGTCGACTCCTCGAGAATCCCGGTGAAGGTGATGGTAGGCGTAGGCCCCGCCACTGAGAACTTCACTTCGGGTGGATTCTGCTGGAGGTACAGCACCGCCCCGTCCGCCAGCACCATCGAACTGTACGCGCCGATCTCGGCGGACGCGGCCGTATTGTAGTGATCGAGAATCTGCGTGGCCGTCAGCGCCGTGGGATAAAACGCCACCTCGTCCACCGAGCCGGTGCTCGGGCTGTTGCCACCGATCAAGGCTCCGAGATAGAAGCTTTCCGTGGTGTTCGGGTTGTAGCCGCCGGCACCGCCGCTGGTTAAATTGCCCGGTACGGCTCCGTTGACATAGAGCGTGGCGCTGCTGCCATTCCAAGTAACGACCACATGGGACCAGGCGTTGAGCGTGGAGGTGCCGCCGGTGAGATCGACTCCGACGGTACCTCCGTTGCCGTTGTACATCCGGAAATTCCATCCGGTCGCCGCTGCCCGTTGGAAGAAGACCCACCCGGAGCGATCCCCGCCGCCGCCGAGGCGGTTGGAAACCGGAGCGTCGTCATTGTCCGAAGCCGTCGGTCGAGCCCAGAATTCGATGGTGAACGGGCTGCCCGCCGGAGGATTCAACTGCGAGAGGAAAGGAACCGTGGTGTTGTCCGGGCTGGCGTAGGTGGATGAGTAATCCCCGAAAGCAGCGAGCGCGCCCGGTTGATCCAACACGACTCCGGCCGAGTTCACGCCGTCGCCCGCGACACCCAGGGTTCCCGTGTTGTAGGAAATCGATTGGGCGGAAGCGGACAAGGGGATCAAGGCGACCAGAACGGCGAGACGGACGAACGCCGCGCGCGGATTAACAGGATGGATGCGGGAATGAGTGATCATGGCGGGAAGGTTGTTCAGAGGAGACGTGGCCGATTCGATTCGTTGGGGATGACGATATTTTTCAGGGCGTACACATGGAATCGGAGGGGATACCATTCCTTGCCCTTCACCTCTATCAATGAACCTGCAAGCGAGGTCCACATCAAGGATTCTCGCTGGAGAAAGCCGCCAAAGCTCCCCCCATAAATGAGGAGGTTGTTTGACATGCGGATGGTACTTTATCCGTGTCTCGTTTTTCTGGAGGCGCGATATATCATCGGCCTCCGGTGTGCGGATTCAAAAGGTTTTACTGGCCGATCTGCTTGGTGATTCCGCCAGCCCGCTGTTCCGTGATCCACGGCATGATCGCGACCAGATCCGCATCGTTCGCCGCCATGCCGAGGTAGGTTCCCTTTTCTCCCGCCTCTGCCTGCTCTAGCAGCAAGCGAGCCTCCTCATGCCGACCCTGCACGCACGCATAGCAGGCGAGATTGTAGAGGATTAGCCCGTGCTTCGGGTGAAGCTCGATGCCCCTGCGCAGGATCGGTTCCGCCGTCGCCACCGAATCCGCGCGCCGCGTCGCGTAAGCCGTTTGAATCCACCAGCCGGGATCCTCGGGATGGGAGTCGAGCATGGGCAGGCAGATCTCCAAGGCGGCGGCCCAGTCTTTCAGCCGGAAGAATGCATCCACCCTCAAATGCAGGGCGACAGACGTGGATTGCAGTTCGGGAGGCAATTCCCCCAATTCCTCCAGAGCGTCCTCCGGCATGCCAAGCTCCAGAAAGCCCGCCGCGCGGAGGAATGCGACGTCGGGTGCTTCACTCACGCCCCAGTCTCGCAGGCGGAAGGAGGAATGGCAAAGCTCAGTTGCCACCGTCGAGGAATTCCGCCGCGCGCCGCTCCGACCAGTATTCCCCCTGCGGCAGGCTGAAGCCGACATGCCCGCCCTCCTCCGGGATCTCCAGGTGGAAGCAAGCGCTCGCTTCCGCTTCTTCCCGCGGAAAGCAAGCGGGGCCCAGGAAGGGATCGTTCGCTGCGTTCACCAGCAGCGCCGGGATTCCGATCCGCGGCAGGAAGGGCCTCGAGCTGGCACGCGCCCAGTAGTCCTCGGCATCGCGGAAGCCATGCAGGGGGGCGGTGAAGCGGTCGTCGAACTGACGGAAATTCTTCAGCTTGTCGATGCCCTTGAGATTGATCTCGGCGGGGAAGCGAGGTCGCTTGGCGACCAGCTTCCGCCGCAGGCAGCGCAGGAAACGACCCATGTAGAGCCGGTTGACCCGCCCGGCGAGACGTTCGGAGGAGCAGGCCAGATCGCAGGGGACGGAGAAGGCCACGGCGCGATGAAGACGGGGATCGGCCTGCCGCTCGCCCAGATACTTGAGCGTCATGTTTCCGCCGAGGCTGAAGCCGACGAGATCGATCTTCCCCGCGGGATGAACGGCCAGCGCGTGGCGGATGACCTGGTGCAGATCGTCGCTGGCACCGCTGTGGTAGAAGGGCAGGAGGCGGTTCATCTCGCCGCTGCAGCCGCGGTAGTTCCACGCCAGCACGTCCCAGCCACGCCGCTGCAAGGCAGCCGCCATGCCCTGGATGTAGGTCGCCCTCGAACTCGCTTCCAGTCCGTGCGAAAGGATCGCGAGCCGTTTGCGTCCTTCGCCGGCCCAATCGAGGTCGAGGAAATCTCCGTCCGGGAGCTCGAGGCGCTCGCGGCGCGTGGTCACCAGCGGCACCCGCCGGAAGAGTGCCGGCTGGATCGTTTGCAGGTGCCCTCCCGGCAGGAAAGCCGGTGCACGGTAGCTGGAACTCAGGAGCGGCACGCGGCGAATTTGCACCCGGAGCGGGATATCGGCAAGGGTGGGGGATACGCAGCGGGCTTGCTTGCTCCGGCCAGTGTCGCCATGGATGCGGCATGGCATTCACCCTCCATCCCCGCTTGGCCGCCGGCGGATTCGATCTCGGCTCGCGCCGGGGCTGCCGCGTGTTCTTGAAGAACAACGCGCTGTTTCCCTGGCTGATCCTCGTGCCGGAAGTGGAGGAGGGCATCGAGGACCTTCACCAGCTGGATGCGAAGACATTCCAAGAAGTGACGGCAGCGGTCCGGGAAGTGTCCTGTTTCGTGTCGGAGTATTTCCAGCCGGACAAACTGAACGTCGCGTGCATTGGTAATCAGGTCCGGCAGATGCACATCCACATCGTGGGACGCTCCCCCGGGGACCCCGCATGGCCCGGCGTGGTTTGGGCCTTCGAGGGCAAAGAGGCCTACGCCGACGGTGTGGCGGAAGGGATACGCCGGGCCTTCGCCGACCGG
>CBFGPU010000351.1:0-4221 GCA_965650715.1 uncultured Haloferula sp.
TGTTTTGTCCTGCCAAACAGGTTTCCCCAAGAAAGCCTGTTAACCCTACCTCCCACCTCAAACCCAAAAACCCGATGACGACCCGGCAGCAGCTCGTGTCCTGTGGTGTGTCGTGTGCCCTCGCCCTTTCCGGTTCCGTCCTCGCGGCGGACAACCTGTGGGACGGAAGCGACAGCAACGACTGGAACGACCCCGACAATTGGAGTCTCAACCGCGTCCCCGTGAAGACGGGTTTCGCCGACAACGCGGCGGTGAATACGCTGAACAATTTCCCGGTGATCACCGGGACGATTTCGACAATCCCGCAGGACATTTTCATCGGTAATGGCGCGGGTGGCAACGGCCGCGTCGACCACACGGCGGGGACGCTCTCCTCCGGCGGGGGGAATTGGATGTTCATCGGTCGGGAAGGTGGCACCGGCGTTTACAATCTGGCGGATACGGCGGGGTCCGGCGGTACCCTCACGGGCTTCGCAACCGGCGCCGGCAGCTTGGACGTGGGCGGGAACGGCCGTCTCTACGTCGGCGGCGGCGTGACCGGTAGCGGCGGCAACGGCACGATGAACATGAACACCAGCGGCACGGTCACTTCTTCGGACTTGGCGATCGGTGCCCGCGGCGCGACCGGTCTGATGAACCTCGATGCCGGGACGGTGAACACCAGCGGATGGAATTTCATCGGCAAGGAAGAAGGTGCGGCGGGCGGTAGCGGCACGCTGCGCATCAGCGGCGGCACCATCAACAACGTGGGCACCCGCACTTTCATCGGCCAGGGCAATTCCGCGGGCACGATGGAGATGAGCGGCGGCACCTACAACAACACCACGGTGAACAACGATACCTTCTTTGCCGTGGGGGTGGGCAACAATGCCAACGCGACGACCGCCAGCCTCACGATGACCGGCGGCACGATCAACGCGAACCGCGCGTTCTCGATCGGCGGCATGGAGGCCTTCGGCGGCAATGGCGGCTTCACCGGTTCCGGCAAAGGTATCGTGACGGTGAACGGCGCGAGTGCCTTGATCAACGTGACGGGACAGATGTTCGTCGCCCAAGGTGCCGGGAGCACCGGCACCCTGAATGTCCAAAACGGCACGGTGCAGATGACCGATTGGCTGGCGGTCGGCAGGGCTGGCGGCACGGGCGTGCTCAATCTCAGTGGAGGCACCGTGACCAAGAGTGGAGCCGGCAATCTCGTGTTGGGAACAGGCACCAACGGCTCGGGCACGATCAACCATACCGGCGGAACGCTTACCGTGAGCAGCGGCGCGACCTGGCTCGGCGAGGATGCCCTCGGTGGTGTCGGCACCGGCACCTACAACCTCTCCGGCACGGGCGTGGCGAATCTCGGCGTGCTGCGGATCGGGCAGAACAGCACCGCGCAGGGCACCTTCAATCTGAACGGCGGCACCGCGAACATCGCGGCCATCCAGTCGGGATCGACGGGAGCGACGCGGGTTTTCAACTTCAACGGCGGCCTGCTGCGCGCGACCGCCGCTAGCGCCAACTACATGGAAGGCATCGGCCGGGCGAACGTCCGCGACGGCGGGGCGAGCATCGACACGAACGGCAACAACATCACCATCAACCAGACGCTGGAGCATTCGAACATCGGCGGGGACAACGCGCTCGATGGTGGCTTGACCAAGTCCGGTGCCGGCACACTTTCGCTCGGCGGAACGAATACCTATACCGGCAAGACCACGGTCCAAACCGGAACGCTGGCGCTGACTAGCACCGGCTCGATCGGCGCTTCCACGACCATCGAGGTCCAGGCGGGTGCGATCCTCGATGTATCCTCCGTGACGAATTGGACGCTGGGCGCGACGCAGAGCCTGACCGGCCACGGCACGGTGAATGCGAGCGCGGGCGCCCAGCTCGCCGGCACCGTCGGACCGGGTTCCTCGCCCGGCACGCTTACGATCAACGGGGCGACCGCCATGAGCGGCACCTACGACTACGAATACACCGGCGGCGGCACCGCGGCGGATCTACTTGATGTAAACGGCGCGTTCTCGCTTACCGGCGCGACCCTGTCGCTCACCGATCTGGGTGCCTTCAACATCGGCGACAAGTTCACGCTGGCGGCCTACGATTCGCTGACCGGCATGTTCTCCAACTACAATGCCGACGACGCGCTGTGGATCATCAACGGCGGCGTCTGGTTGCTCGATTACAACGACGCCGCGCCGGGCTCCAACGGCGGCGGAGATCTTCAAACCCCGGGTGCCGGCTACGGTTACATCACGCTCACGGCCGTGCCGGAACCGGCCGCGGTCCTCATCGGGAGTCTAGGTTTGCTGGCATTGGTCCGCCGGCGAAGGGGATGACGGGTTCTGTCCCCGGAGCCGCGCTTCCGAAGAGGGGGCGCGACTTTCTCTTTTTAGGGTGGAGGGATTCGTGATGGCGCGCAAATATGCCGTGCAGTGCGCGGTTGCCCGCACACGTAGAGCGTGTCCACTGTCCCCGGTCCATGATGCGATTCCTTTTTTCTCTTTTCTCGGCGGTGATGCTCGGGCTCCCCGCTTTCGCGGCGGATCCGGGCGGGCTGCTGGCAAACGGCGATTTCGAGACGCTGACCACGAGGGGAAATGCGGCGGGCTGGCCGGTCACGGCGGACATCACGCTGGAGAAGGAGGGGACGAATCACTTCATGCGGCTGAAGTGCCTGCGCCCGCACGCGAAGGTGATGGTCTATCGCGAGGTGGCGGTCGAGCCGGGGATGGAGGCATTCGCCCTGAGCTACAAGGTCCGGCATGCGGATATCAAACGCGGCAAGCAGCCGTGGCACGACGGCCGGATCATGATGAACTTCAAAAGTGCGGCGCTGCAGCCGGTGAACCCTTCACCACAGCCTCCCTCCTTCATCGGCACCCGCGGGGAATGGAAGGAGCGCTCACAGCAGTTCAGGATCCCGCAGGGGGCGAAAAAGTTGGAAATGATGTTCACCCTCTTCGAGGCGGAGAGCGGAACCTTGGACTTCGACGACATCAAGCTGGTTGCGATCCCGCTCGCTCAGGTCGAGTCGGCCGAGGCGGACGCGAGGAAGAAGGAGGCGGACCGGATCGCCGCCTTGCCCAAGCCGGAACCCCGGGTGCCGGAACCCTCGCAGGACAAATTGCCGAAGCCCCTGAAGGTGGAAGGCAGCCGTCTGGTCACGCCGGATGGCCGGGAGGTCTGGCTGCAGGGGCTCGCGGTGCCGAGCATGGAGTGGTCCGCGGCCGGGGAGAACGTCCTGAGGTCGATCGGCGTGGGAGTGGAACAATGGAAGGCGAATTGCATCCGCCTCTGTCTCAGCGAGAAGTTTTGGGCGGGAAAGGGACCCTACCAAAAGGACGGCGGGATGGCTTACCGGCAGCTCGTGGCGGATGCGGTGAATGCCACCGCCGGTCGCGGGGCATACATCGTGCTCGACCTCCACGCCTACCGCGCGCCGCAGGCGGTACATGCGGAGTTCTGGCGGGAGGTCGCAGCCCGCTACAAGGATCACCCGGCGGTGATCTTCGAGCTGCTGAACGAGCCCCACGACATTTCCTGGGAAGTGTGGAAAACCGGCGGCCCCGTGACGGACGAAAAGAAAAGTGGCGAAGCGCTGCCGGAGAACCCGCAGCAACTCGTTCGGTTCCCATCGATCGGGATGCAGGGACTGGTGGACGTGATCCGCGGGACCGGCGCGAAAAACCTGATCATCGCGGGCGGGCTCGACTGGGGATACGATCTGTCCGGAGTGCTCAATGGCTATGCCCTGCACGACAAGGGCGGCAACGGCATCATGTACTCCAGCCACGTGTATCCGTGGAAGAGCGACTGGCAGGGCAAGTTCCTCGCGGTGGCAGCGAAGTATCCCGTCTTCATCGGCGAGGTTGGCGCGGACATTCAACGGATGGACTTCATCCCGCCCGAGCGGCATGAAGATCCGGCGACCTGGGTGCCGGACATGCTCGGCGTGATCCAGAAGCACCGGCTCCACTGGACCGCCTGGTGCTTCCACCCGAAGTCGACGCCGCGTGTCCTCTTGGACTGGGACTACACGCCGACTCCCTTCTGGGGTGTGCCGGTGAAAGAGGCTCTGGCCGGGAAGAAGTTCGAGACGAAGCGGATGCGGTAAGAGGTCGTGTTTCACCGCACCCGTTCGAGGGCGCTCTTTTTTACCCGCCGCCTCGCCGGGGCAGCGCGCAGGCCTCTCTCGCACGCTCCGGCACTCCTTGGTTTTGTAACGGG
>CBFGPU010000352.1:0-4220 GCA_965650715.1 uncultured Haloferula sp.
GGGTGGACGTGCCCGGGCTTTAAGGAGGGGGCTATTTCCGGGGACGCCTCGCGCATGAGGCGTCCCGTTGGGACGCGGATCAGGCTGCGCGATTACCCGGCACTTCGTGCGGGGCTTTTATGATGTGTCCCGTTGGGCCGCGTGGAACGGGGGGCGTCGAAGGGGGCCGGTGAGGACCAGCGGGAGTCATTGGTCGGAAGCCAGAAGTTGAAGGGGGCCGCCAGAAGCCGGACCGCTCGGAGAGCGGTCCCTGCCTCGCCCGTAACTCCGCGCTTCCGCCGTGCCCGTGGTTCCGGCAGGATGGGGTCATGAAAGCGCTGCTTCTCCTGTTCTCCCTCGGCTTGCCCTTGTCCGCCACCACGATCTCGGTGGTGCCGGTCTTCGAGCCGTTGAGCATGCACGGCACCGACGTGGACGACGGGATCACGGATACCGGCGAGGCCTTGCAGGCGACGGTGGCGAGCCGTCCCATGGCGCTCACCGGAGCCTTCCCCGAGGTGCTGCTGGAGGCCATCCGGACTTCCCACAAGTTCCCGTCGAACAACCCGAATTACAAGGTGGAGGAGGTCAATCTCCTGGTTCTTTGTAACATCGCGATCGCTGCGGAGGTGACGGAGGAAGGGCTGAAGGTGCGCCTCAACATTGCAAATCTCACCGTCCCGGAAGACGTGGACCTCACGGCCCGCCAGGTTCTGAAGCTGGCGCTCGTGGCGATTCGCAAGACGCTTGAGGAGTATCAGAAGCCGCAGACGGAGCCGCTGAAGGTCTTTGTCGCCATCGAGGGGGTGAACGATGGGACTGCTTCGCTCAAGGAGTTGGATACGGAGTACACCCTTGGGGGGGCTTGAAGGGGGCGGAAGGCCGGGCTGGCATGCAGGGTCGGGGAAGCATCCCGGGATCGGGGCGGATGCGGACTGAAAGTTGGAGCACTTGGAAGAGAGAGGGGAGCCGGTGGGCAATCTGCGCCCTCGTCCGTCCGGTTTTCCCTTTTCAAACCCCGTGCCCGCTTGCTTGGATCGCGCAACGCCACGCATCGAATGAGTTTTCCCGAATCCTCCCCCCGCAGCTTCAAGAGAGCCATCCTGAAACTCAGCGGGGAGGCCCTGCGCGAACCCGGCAGCACCGACAACATTTCGCCCGAGATCGTCGAGCGGATCGCCTCCGAAGTCCGTGACGCCCTGGCCCCCGGGGACCTGGAACTCGGCATCGTCGTCGGCGGCGGGAATTTCTGGCGCGGCGCTTCCGCCAGCGCCCGCGGCATGGACCGGGCGACCGCGGACTACGTGGGCATGCTGGCGACGGTGATGAATTCGCTGGCGCTTCAGGGTTCGCTCGAGCACCACGGCGTGCCCTGTGTGGTGCAGTCGGCGATCGAAATGAAAAACGTCGCGGAGACCTACATCCGTCGCAAGGCCGAGCGCCACCTCGGCGAGGGCCGCGTCGTCATCTTCGCCGCCGGCACCGGCAGCCCCTTCTTCTCCACCGACACCACCGCCGCCCTGCGCGCTAGCGAGATGGGGGCGGACGTGGTCTTCAAGGCGACGATGGTCGATGGTGTTTACGATTCCGACCCCAAGAAGAACGCGGCGGCCAAGCGCTACTCCCGCATCGGCTTCCACGACTGCATCACCCGGCAGCTCAAGGTGATGGACGCCACCGCCTTCAGCCTCTGCATGGACAACCACATCCCGATCGTGATCTTCGACCTCGGTCCCGCCGGCAATATCACCAAGGCGCTCCGCGGCCAGGACATCGGCACCGTGGTCACCGGCGACGAAACCGTTCTCGCCTGAGCCGAGCTATCCTCTCCCTATCCCGCTATGGACCCGGAAACCGCCATCCTCGAAACGGAAGAAGCCATGGAAAAAGCCGTGGAGTATCTTCAGCACGAATTCGCCACCGTCCGCACCGGCAAGGCCACTCCCGGCTTGATCGAGAATATCGACGTCCACGTGCCGAGCTACGGCAGCACCATGAAGCTCAAGCAGCTCGCGATGATCACCGCGCCCGAGGCGCGCTTGCTGGAAGTGAAGGTGTTCGATCCGTCCACCACGCAGGATGTCGAGCGCGCGATCCGCGAGTCCCGCCTGGGCCTGAATCCGGCCGCCGCCAGCGCATCGCTGCGGATCCCGATTCCGGAGCTCTCCGAAGAGCGTCGCGTCCAGATGGTGAAGCTGGTCAAGCAATTGGCGGAAGAAGCCAAGGTGCGGGTCCGCTCCGCCCGCAAGGAAGGCATGGACATGGCCAAGAAGCTCAAGAATGAGAACCTGCTCACGGAAGACGGGCAGAAGGACCACGAAACGGAGGTGCAGAAGCTCACCGACAAGTATGTGAAGGTGATCGACGAGCACGTCGCGGCGAAGGAGCGCGAGGTGATGAAGGTTTGAGGGCATCTGGGACCGCCAGGCACCTGCCTCGCCAAACCCCGCCTAACAGCTTGCCTGATCCGGGTGCCGCAATCCATTGAGAGGTTGCCACCTTCGTCACGGGATGGCATGAATGTCGACCGGACCGGGTCGATCCATTCATCCTTGGTGACATGTGAAAAAGTTCTTCACCCTCGTTCTCGTTACCCTCTTGGTCGGTATTACGCTAGCCTGGAAGTGGAAGGTTTTCGGTTCGCAGTTGTTCCTTAGCCCGCCGGAGATCATGGGCGGAGTGGTGCGGACGGACGGAGAGGCGGGCGGGCGCCTCTATTACCTCACCAGCCAGTGGGAGAAGCGGATCAGCCGGGTCGGCGGTGGCCGCGGCAGTTCCAGCGTCAGGACCGTCGGTTGGCTCAATATCGACCTATGGGAAGTGGACGCCGCCAACGCACAACCGCTCTTCCGCCGTCGCATCAAACGCGACAAGGTCAACGGCGACTTCAAGGCGCTGGGCATGGAGCAGGGAGTGCTCTGGGCCCGGATCCCCGAGCTCGTCGGCATCCGCTTGACCGACGGCGAGATCGTGGCGGACAGCGCGAAGATCGAGGCCAGCAACCCCTCCCTGGCAGGTTTCATGCCGAAGCCCGCGCAGCCCGGGATCTTTCTAACCGAATCGATGCAGCCGCTGAAGTTCTCTCCGCAGGCTGGCATGGTCGTGCGGCTGGATGACGCTCGGGAGGTGAGGATCGATCCGCTGACATTGGAGGCGACGCCTTACGTGGCATCCAGAAAACCGGGCCTGGCACCCTCGCTGGAGGCCCCCGCTCCACCGCCCCGTATGGCCGTGATGCCGCTCGCCAATGGCATGGACTGGGATGCCATGGTGCGCGGCCTCTCGATGCAAGGGCCGGCTGGTGGCGGCCAATGGCTCGGTCTGTTGGCCGAACCGGACCTGGCCGAGATAGAGGAACGCCATGTCGTCAGCCATCAGATGGACTTCAGCGTGCCCCGGCGGCAACGCCTGTATCGGGCGGAACTGAAGACGGAGCAGGAATTCCTCGGCCCCCGCACGACCTACCTGCATCCAGCCGTTTTACCGGACAGCCCCGAGTTCCTCATGGCCGGATTGTTGACCCAAGGGCCCGGCGGCAGCAGCGGACAATCCGCGATGTGGCGCCGCGAGCCGGATAGCGTCTTCGTTCTTTCGCGCGACCGCCTCGGCGACGAAGGCCGCCTGCAACTTGCCCGCATCTCGGGTCCGAAGGGGGTACCGGTCTGGAGTGTCGCGCTGCCTCTTTCGAACATGAGCGCGTGGATCCCCGGCGAGCGCCACGCGCTGATGTTAGGCCCCGATCCCTCGGCACCGCGTTCACCGATGGCCGAGGAAGGGGAGAATCCCGTTAGCCACATTCTCTCGATCGATCTCAAAACGGGTGCCATACAGACCTTTAACCCCGATCTGCATCGGGACTGGCCGGTTCATGGCGGCAGCTCGGGGAAGCTGTGAGGCCAGCGGGTCCTCGGATCGGTTCCATGTCAGGGTCGCGAGAGGACCTCAGATCATATAAGGCTGGCGGAGGGGGTGGGATTCGAACCCACGGTCAGTTTCCCGACTTCGGTTTTCAAGACCGACGCGATAGACCACTCTGCCACCCCTCCATTTGTTTGATCCTCAATCATTTGAGGTTTGCGGCTTTCCATCCGATGATACCTGGTTTATACCGCAACACGTTACCACACGTCTAAACGGAATGAAACAGGCAGCAACCAAATGGGAGCCGACCGGAACCCCCGGACTTTACGCCCGAAGACCCGGCGGCGCTTTTTACTCACGGATCACCCTCAACGGCAAGC
>CBFGPU010000353.1:0-4206 GCA_965650715.1 uncultured Haloferula sp.
CTGATGCGCGGAAACCAGTCGACCCCTCCGGAGGCGGGCGGCCATGACCGCCCGCCGGTGGCCCGCGAAACGCAGGGCTCCAAGCCGGATCATCGGGTCGTGGCCCGGCGGTCGCTCCGAACCCGGGAAGACCGTTCCACCCTTGAAAGCCGGGTCGCAGGCTCGCTCGGCCAAACGGACCCCCTCCAACGCATGGCCGGCTTTCTCAAGCTGCTCGCCGTCTGCGACGAGGAGAGCATCGGGGATGTGGCGATAGCCTGGGAAAAGCTCAAGGCCACGGGGATCAGCCTGCCGGCAGAGGAGGCCCTGCTCAATTACCGGCTTGGACAACTCAAGGGTGCCGAAGTGCTTGCGGGACACGCAGGGAGTGCTGCGGATCTCGAATCTCTGGACCTGCTCCGGCGGCGGTTCGAGGGCTGGCTGCAGTCCGACCCCTATGCGGCGGACAAGTGGCTCGATGCCTTGCCCGCGGGAAAATTCCGTGACCAGATCGCCCTATCCGCCATTGCCGTGTCAGGCTCCTATGATTCGGAAAACGCTTTCAATCGAGTTGCCGAGCTACCGGAACACCTGCGGCAGGCCGCCGGGAGAACCATGGGGGAGCGCATCCGCGAGACCGGCACCATCGAATCCGGTTCGGACCTCCTCCGGCACATCGGTAGCCGGGCGGTAACCGGTGACACTGCATATTTAAAGGGCATCTTCCAGTCCTTGCTCGGCGATTCCGCCGGCTCAAGCGGGGAGAGGGCGGCCCAACTGGTGGAGGAGCATCTGGATCAGCCCTACGTTGATGCAGGGACATTGGCGCAAGTTTCCGCCGGAAAAGGAAAAGCCGATCCCGTCTCCGCCTTGGAGTGGGCAATGAGCATGGAGGAACGGAAGCCCGATCTTCCGCAAGGTTCGCTCCTTGTCGCCGCAGTCCAGGGAATGAATCCGGCCGATCTCCAGCGAGCGGAAGATTGGGCCTCCGGCCGGGCCGGGTCGCCGGGAATCGCCGAGATGCAAGCGGAGCTGGAGGCCCGGCGGCGCGTTCTCGAGGAGCGCGGCGATGACGAGAACGAATACGACAAGGACGATTGAGAGCGGGCTCATGTCCCTGTCAGCAACAGGGCGCCCTTGATCCCCGCCTGTTGTCCCAAGAGCGGCGGGACGACGTAGGGCGGGGATGAGAGCGGGGAGAAATAGCCGGCCGCAATCGAGACCAGCAGGTTCTCGGTTCTGGCGTGAAAGTCCGCGGCTTGGGAAACGCCTCCGCCGACGATGACCCGGGCGGGCGACGCGATCCCGAGCAGGGAGAGGATCCCATGGGCGAGGTACCACGTTTCCGTGTCCCATGCCGGGTGGTCGGATGGGAGTTCCGCTGCCGGGCGGCCCCAACGCCCGGCGATGGAAGGTCCGCTGGCCAGTCCTTCGAGGCAATCGCCATGAAAGGAACAGGCACCCGGAAAAGTGTCATGCGGTGCGCGAGGAACCTTGATGTGGCCGAATTCCGAATGGAGAGCTCCGTGGATCAGACGGCCGCCGGATAGGATTCCCGCTCCGATGCCGGTGCCGATGGTGATGTAGGCGATGTCATCCAAACCACGGGCCGACCCAAGCCGGGCCTCCGCGAGAGCGGCGGCATTGACGTCCGTTTCGAGGGTGAGCCGGGCAGCCGGGAAGGCGGAGTGGAGCGTGCCGATGATCGGGAAATCCGCCCAGCCGGGCTTCGGCGTGGCGAGGAGTTTGCCATACTCGGGTCGTCCGGGCACCACGCCCACCGGGCCGAAGGCGGCGATGCCCACGGCTTCCGGCATGCCGCGTTCGGCGATCCATGCGATGGCGCGTTGGAAAGTCTCGAGCGGGGTGGTGGTCGGGAACCGCCATTCCTCGTGGACCTCGCCGTCGGCAGTGCCGGTGGCGACGACGATCTTGCTCCCCCCGAGTTCGATTCCCGCGATCATTCCTATCTTCTAGCGGACCGCTGCCGCGGCGGCGAGCGCCTCGCGGGTCAGGCGGGTGATTTCCTCCCACTTGCCTTCGTTCACGAGCTGCTTGTCCACCATCCAGGAGCCGCCGATGGCAGCGACAACGGGGACTTTCAGGTAATCGGCGAGGTTGCCGGAGGTGACGCCGCCCGTGGGGATGAACTTGACGCCGGTGTGGCCGTAGGGGCCGGCCAGCGACCTCAGCATCGCCGTGCCGCCCGCTGCTTCGGCAGGGAAGAACTTGAGCAGCTTGCAGCCGAGGGAGAGCGCTTCCTCGACCTCTCCGGGGGTCATGACTCCCGGAGAGAACCGGAGACCAACTTCGGCGGCTTTGGCGACGGTGCGGCGGTTCAGACCGGGGGCGAGGCCGAACACGGCACCGGCGTCCTTGGCGCGGGAAACCTGATCGTCGTCCAGCAGGGTGCCGGCACCGAGAAGGATCTCGGGAAAGCGGGCGGCGATCCGGCGGATCGACTCTTCGGCGGCGGCCGTCCGGAAGGTGATCTCCATGATGTCGAGTCCGCCGGCGAGCAATGCTTCCGCGAGGGGTTCGGCCGATTCGGCGCGGTCGAGGACGACGACGGGGACGATGCGTTTGGCGAGGATGCGGTCGATCATGGCTTGAGCTCCATCACTTCGATGTTCTTGAATTCGACCGGATGGCTCTCGGATTGGAGGCTGATGTAGCCCTCGGTCAGATCCTCGCTGCCGGAGGCTTCGATCAGCGGCTTGGCGTTGCCGTCGGCAGGGTCGAGCTTGAGGTCGGTGTATTCCATCACGATTTTGCCATCAATGAGGTGCTTCACGAGCTTGCCGCCGCGGACTTCGGCTTCGGCTTTGACCCACTCTCCAACCTTGCGGGTTGGTTCTTTGCAGTAGTTGCAATGGGTCTTGTTTACCTTTCCATCGAGTGTGATGTAGGTCCCTGGGGTGCAGAGGTTTCCGGTGCTTTTTACGCTATTTCCGGAACCGAGTAGCTGAAATTCCAAGGAGCAGGGGAAATCCTGGTCCTTGCCCATGGTTTTCGGATCCTGGGAGTGGAGCATGATCCCCGAGTTCTGGGTTGCCCAGGCGGGGCCACCTTTGACCTGGTCGCCCATGAAGCGGTATTCGAGGCGGATCTTGTAGTTCGAAAGCTTGGCCTTGTAGTAGAGGTGGCCGTAGGCCTCGCCCCACTCCGGGTAGTTCGCGTAGCTCACCTTGATCGCGCCGTCCTCGACGATGAAGGTCTTCTTCGGGTCCTCCCCGAGGGCGAAGCCGCGGATCTTCGGCGTCCAGCCGTCGAGGTCCTTGCCGTTGAAGATGGAGGTCCACTTCTCTTCCTGGCCCGAGACGCAGGAGAGCAGCAGTGCGGCGATGGCAGCGGTGCGGAAGAACGGTTTCATGGTTAGAGAGCGGTAAACGCGGTCCAGAGGAGATTGTTGCAGCGGGACTGGGTGCGGCAAGGCCGATCCCGGTCCTTTTGCAATCTCCGTGTTTAATCTGGTGAATAGGCGAGGAGGCGGCGGCGTTTACAGGAAGATGAACACCTTCCGTTCGATCATCGGGGCCGTCGTGCTGACGGCTGGGGCCGCATTTGCCGTCGAGCCGCCGCAGCTTTTCGTGGAACCGGCGGCGAAGCTGATCAACCTGCAGATCGAGGGGCGTCAGGAGCAGGTCGTGATCGCGTCGATCATCGAAGGGACGGTCAAGGAGGGGCCCTTCGAGGCGAAGCATGCCCGGCGGGTGGTGGCCATCCATCCGGTGCCCGAGAACGGGAAGATGGTGAGGCGCATGTGCACTTATGATTTCCTGTGGAGCGAGACTTACGGTTGGTTCACCTGGGAGAGGCGCGAGGAGCGAGGCGGGGATGCGGTGTGGATCTGGAGCGAGTTGAAGGGGGAGGTGGTGGTGAGGTAGGGGAGGCTTTACTCGTGCTGGGGTGAACAACACCTAGGTGAGCTGGATTTCTGGACCACCCGGACGAACTGCGCGTGCTTCGTTGCGTTTTGCGCTACCCTAAGGGGTTGCCTTTCGAGGCTTCATGGAATGCGATCTAACCATGAAGGCTCGCGAGTGGTGTGTGGTGGCAACGCTTCTAGGTATGTTTGCCATCCCCATCGTTTCTCCGGAACTGGCGGAATCCGGCGAACCTGATCCGCAGGCATCGACCGAAGGGTCCGCCGCGGATATCTCGGTCCCGGCGTCGACTGATCCCGGCGTCTTATCTTCTCGCCATGAGCAGGGCGAAACCGGATGG
>CBFGPU010000354.1:0-4197 GCA_965650715.1 uncultured Haloferula sp.
CGGGACATCCGGCGGTGGTGGACAAGCACTCGACAGGAGGCATCGGCGACAAGGTCTCGCTGATCCTCGCACCGCTGGTGGCTTGCACGGGGGTGTGGGTGCCCATGGTTTCAGGACGCGGGCTTGGAATCACCGGGGGAACGCTGGACAAGCTGGAGTCGATTCCGGGGTTCAAGGTGGGGATCTCGATCCCGGAGGCGCAGGATCTGCTAAAAAAAATCGGGGTCGTGATGATGGGGCAGACGGACCGCTTCTGCCCGGCGGACAAGAAACTCTATTCCCTGCGCGATGTGACCGGCACGGTGCCGTCGATCCCACTGATCACGGCCTCGATCATGTCGAAGAAACTGGCCGAGTCGCTCGACAAGCTGGTGCTCGACGTGAAGTTCGGCAGCGGTGCATTCATGAAGACGGAGGCGGATGCCCGCGTGCTGGCGGACTCGATGATCGCGGTGGGCAAGGAGATGGGCGTGGAGGTTTTCGCGGTGCTGAATCCGATGAGCGAGCCGCTCGGGCGGGCGGTGGGTAATTCGCTGGAGGTGATCGAGTCGCTCGAATGCCTGGAAGGGGGCGGGCCACCGGACTTGCGGAAGCTGGTGCTGGATCTTGCGGAGAAGATCAGCCCGGTGCCTCGGGAAGAGCTTGAGAAGCTGCTCAACGATGGCAGCGCACGGAAGAAGCTCGATGAGATCGTCACGGCCCACGGTGGAAACCCGGAGGATTTGCCGAAGCTGGCGAAGATCCATCATGCGCCGGTGATCCGCGAGTTCCCGGCACCGGACACCGGGACGATCGTGCGAGTGGACGCGGGGATGGTGGGGCAAGCGGCCTTGCAGCTTGGAGCGGGACGGGCGCGAGCGACGGACGGAGTGGATCACGCGGTGGGCTTCGACCAATTGGTGAAGGTCGGGGATCACATCCATCAGGGTCATGCGCTGTGCCGGATCCACGCGCGGACGGCGGTGGATTTCGAGATTGCGGAGGCGATGCTGGAGAGGGCTATCCGGATTCAGCCTTGAGTACGGATAGATGCGCCTACTTCAACACCGCAGCATGAAACTCCTGCCAATCATCCAGATTGTTCAGGTTCACCGCATCTTTGGGCGCGGATGAATCGTCCGGGAGGCCACTGGCGGAGAGGACCGACTTGCGGGTGTCATCGCCGTGATTGTAACCGGTGATGGCAGCGTTCAGCTTGGCGATGGAAGCAGCGTCGACGGAGCTGCCGTTTGCCTTCACCCATGCCTCAAACTCGGGATAGGTCGGGCGGTTATCCGCGATGTAAGCGAGCACGGCGTCGCGCTGGAGGCCGAGGCCATCGATGACCATCTGGTCGAAGCCCTTGCCCGCGCCGGGGTAGCCCGCCGCAAGCAGGCCGCGGGAGTCGAGCGAAACCTTGAGCCAGAGCCGGGGGAGGTGGAGCACGCCGAGGGGGCCGGCGGTGCCTGAACTGATCAGGGGTACGATTTTCATAGCCCTGTTAGCAAAGACCCGGCACCCGCGAGCGTCAACCGGCAGCTTCGGCAATCTTGGCTTGTCCTTGCAAGGGTCCCGCTCCTCCGGCGTATGCTCGCACCATGCGCCCATTGGTTTTTCTCAGCCTGCTCGCCCCGGCCCTGCTCGCGCAGGAGCGGCCGAACATCGTATTCCTCTTCTCCGACGATCACGCGTTGAATGCCATTTCCGCCTATGGAGGACCGCTGAAGGATCTGGCACCCACGCCAAACCTCGACCGGATCGCCAAGGAGGGCGCGGTCTTCACCCGGTCCTACTGCGGGAACTCGATCTGCGGGCCCTCCCGCGCGACGATCCTGACGGGGAAGCATTCTCACATCAACGGCTTCCTGGACAACGACAACGCCCGCTTCGACGGCAGCCAGACGACCTTCCCGAAGCTGCTGCAGAAGGCGGGCTACCAGACCTCGCTCATCGGGAAGTGGCATCTGGTGAGCCAGCCGACCGGCTTCGACCATTGGGAAATCCTTCCCGGCCAAGGGAGCTACTACAACCCGGACTTTCTCTCCGCCACCGGCAAGAGCCGGGCGGAGGGCTACTGCACGGACATCATCACCGACAAGGCGATCCATTGGTTGGAGGGCCGCGACAAATCGAAGCCGTTCCTGCTGATGTGCCAGCACAAGGCACCGCACCGGAACTGGTCCCCTGCCCCGCGGCATCTGGGGCTTTTCAAGGATGTGAGTTTCCCGGTCCCGGCCACGTTATTCGACGATTATGCCCGACGTGGCTCCGCTCTGGCGGAGCAGGAGATGACCGTCGCACGGCACATGTCGTGGGGGCATGACATGAAGTTCAAGGGCGACAATCTCTTCCCCGACAGCTTCACCTCGGAGCACCAGAACTTCGAGTACCAGAGGATGAACCCGGAGCAGAAGGCCGCGTGGGATGCCGCCTACGACCCGGAGAACGCCGCCTTCGTCGCCGACATGAAGGCCGGCAAGATTCAGGAGCAGGACATCACCCGCTGGAAGTACCAGCGCTACCTGAAGGACTACCTGCGTTGCGTGCGGGCGGTGGACGAGAATGTCGGTCGCATGCTCGACTATCTGGACAAGAACGGCCTCGCGAAGAACACGCTCGTGATCTATTCCTCCGACCAAGGCTTCTATCTCGGCGAGCACGGCTGGTACGACAAGCGCTGGATGTTCGAGCAGAGCCTCGCGATGCCTTTCCTCGCGAGATGGCCGGGCGTGGTTCCGCCGGGGACGCGGAACGACGCGATGATCCAGAATATCGACTATGCGCCCACCTTCCTGGAAGCGGCCGGGGTGCCGGTTCCGAAAACGGTCCAAGGGAAAAGCCTGCTGCCCGTCTTGAAGGGCCAGGCACCCGCCGACTGGAGGAAGGATATCTACTATTTCTACAGTGGCGAGCCGACCCACCGCGTGGCGGCGCACGACGGCATCCGCTCGGATACGCACAAGCTGATGTACTTCCCCAAGACGAAGGAGTGGAACCTGTTCGATCTCGCGAAGGATCCGGATGAAATGAAGTCGCTCCACGATGATCCCGCCTATGCCGGGGTATTCGAAGCGATGAAGAAGCGCTATGCCGAACTGCGCGCCAGCTACCGGATGAGCGCGGCAACCGTCCCGGTGAACCGCTTCGGCGAAGGCTGGTGGAAGCAGCGCCACCAAGCGAAAGCGACGCTCGCGAAACAGGGTGGCCATGAACTGGTCTTCATCGGGGATTCGATTACCCAAGGATGGGAAGGCCACGGCAAGGCGACATGGGAGAAGTATTATGCAGCGCGCAAGGCGCTGAACCTCGGCTACTCGGGCGATCGCACGGAACACGTCCTGTGGCGGCTGATGAACGGCGAACTGGAGAATGTGGATCCCAAGCTCTTCGTTCTCATGATCGGCACGAACAACACCGGTCACCGCCAGGATCCGCCCGAGCAGACCGCGGAGGGGATCAAGCTGATCCTGGAATTGTTGCAGGACCGGAAACCGGACGCGAAGATCCTTCTTCTCTCCATCTTTCCCCGCGACGAGAAGCCGGACGGCAAGCTGCGCCAGCTCAACCATGCGATCAACGAAAGCATCAGGGGATTCGCGGACGGCGACAAGGTCCAATGGCTGGATCCGAGCGAGACTTTCCTGGCTCCCGACGGCACCTTGCCCGCCAGCGTGATGCCCGACTTCTTGCATCCGCAGGCCGCAGGCTATGAAATGTGGGCGAAGGCGATTGAATCCAAGATCGCCGGGCTTACAGGAACTCCCGAAATCAAGTGATCCCCGCCCCATGAAAGCCGTTGCCATCACCCGCAAGCTCCCGCTCGACGATCCGAACTGCTTCGTCACCATCGATCTGCCCGATCCCGTCCCCGGCGCGCGCGACCTGCTGGTGCGGGTGAAGGCGATCGGGATCAATCCGGTGGATTACAAGGTCCGCCGCTCGCGCACGGAGGAAGAAACCGCACCGAAAGTGCTCGGCTTCGACGCGGCGGGCGTAGTGGAGGCGGTGGGCGACCGGGTCACGCTCTTCCGTCCCGGCGACGAGGTCTTCTACGCCGGCGACATCACCCGGGCGGGATCGAATGCGGAATTCCAATTGGTGGACGAGCGGATCGTGGCGAAGAAGCCCGAGTCCATCGATTTTGCCGAAGCGGCCGCGCTGCCCCTCACTTCGATCACCGCCTGGGAGGCGTTCTACGACCGGATGCACGTCGTGCAG
>CBFGPU010000355.1:0-4193 GCA_965650715.1 uncultured Haloferula sp.
GGCTTCGCCAAGCGACAGGCCTTCCTCTTCAAGGACGGCAAGCTCGTCTGGCGCGACCTCGAAGCCGCCACCGACCAGCAGGCAGCGGACGTGCTGAAGGAGCTGGAGAAGGCGGGGTAAGGCGATGGCTGGGGCTTCGAACCTTGCCACGGGCTCGCGCCTCGCCCAGCCGGATATTTCGGAGAAATATCCCTGCCTTTCTGGATTTCAAGACAGTCCCCATCCCCGAATCTCGCTGAAATTCAGCATTCGACATTTCCCGCCCCGCCCCCATCGTCGGCGGGCCTACACGTTCCCACATGCTTTTTCGCAGCCTTTGCCGCCACGCCGAGATCGGCGCCAACTCCTACCTGCTCGATACTGGAAACGCCCGGATCGTTCTTGATGCCGGACTCCACCCGA
The DNA here is from genome assembly GCA_965650715.1 of uncultured Haloferula sp. Taxonomy (GTDB): domain Bacteria; phylum Verrucomicrobiota; class Verrucomicrobiia; order Verrucomicrobiales; family Akkermansiaceae; genus Haloferula. The sequence continues at coordinate 403 of CBFGPU010000355.1, forward strand.
AACACGACGGCTTGGAAGGGCTGCCCCGCTACGATCTCCTGGAGGAGGGCTCGGTCGATTCGGTGGTCGTGACCCACGCCCACCTCGACCACATCGGCTCCCTGCCCGTGCTGCTGAACCGCCAGCCGCAGGCAAAGGCCTTCTTCTCCCCCGCCGCGGCGGAACTCGGGACCGCGATGCTTCACAACTCCGTGAACGTGATGCAGTCGAAGCGCACCGAGTTGGGAATCGTGGAGTACCCGCTCTTCACCCACCGCGATCTGGACGAGCTCGAGCGCCACTTCGAGACCCGCGCAATGGAGCGCCCCTTCGATCTCGATCCGGACGGCAACGTCCGCGCCACTTTCCACGATGCCGGCCACGTGCTCGGCTCCACCGCCATCACCATGCAGTGCAACGGCCACCGGGTGATGTACACCGGTGACGTGAATTTCGAGGACTCCACCCTCATCAAGGGCGCGATCTTCCCGGACGAGCACGTCGATGCCCTGATCATCGAGACCACCCGCGGCGACAGCGAGCGCCGCCCGGACTACACCCGGGAGGACGAGGAAATGCGCTTTGCCGAGGGTCTTTCCCGCGTGATCCAGCGCCGCGGCAGCGTGCTGATCCCGGTCTTCGCCATGGGCAAGACCCAGGAAATCCTGACCATGCTCCACCGCTTCAAGAAGCGCGGGCTGATCCCGAGGAAAACCCCCATCTTCATCGGCGGCCTGAGCACGAAGATGACGGTCATCTACGATAAGTTCGCCAAGGGTCGCACCCGCCGCAGCGACGACAGCTTCCGCATCCTGGAGGACATGGACCTCGAAGCGGGCACCAAGAAGCGCAAGGGCCCTCTGCCCCTGCAGCCGGGCGCCATCTACTGCCTCTCCAGCGGCATGATGAGCGAAAACACCGTCTCGAACCAATTCGCGCAGGCCGGCTTTTTGGAAAACGCGAAGAACGCCATCCACTTCGTCGGCTATGCCGATCCCGACTCCCCCGCCGGCCACATCCGCGCCGGCCAGACCGGGGACAAGGTCATGCTGGATGCCAACCGCCCGCCCGTCATCCGGCGCTGCGAGATGGAGGTCTTCGACTTCAGCGGTCACGCGACCCGCGAGTCGCTGCTGGAATACATTCTCAAGGTGAAGCCCAAGAAGACCTTCCTGGTCCACGGCGACCCCAGGGCCAGCGCGTGGTTCGTGGCGCAGCTCAAGGACAAGCTGCCATCCACCGAGGCGATCATCCCCGAACCCGGGGTCGATTACCGGATCGGCTGAGCGGCCCTTAGTGTTTCCGCAGGGTGGTGGTGCGGCGCGGTTCGGGTGCCGGGGCTTTGGTCTTCGGCGACGCCGCGTCGGCATCGGGATTCGATGCCGCCGTTCCGTGGGATGCCGAGGCCTTGCCGCGGGGGGAAGGGCCCGACGATTCCAAATCGCCAAACCATGCGAGGCAAATACGTCGTTTCATAGGGGGAGGAGGAGCAACTATTACATTATCCCGCTCCCCGGAAATAATCAAGTACGCGATCACGTACGGGCGCTGCGCAAAATTCCAACTTCTCACTCCTCCACCGCATCCCCCAGGCGTAGCCGCGCGATGTGGTGGATCTGCCGCAACGCTTCCGAAATCTCCGCCGGCATCGGGTTCTCCAAGCGGCTCTCGAAGGCCTCGAGAATCCCCGCCTTGTCGGTCAGCCGCACGCAGATCACGAAGGGAAAACCGAAGCGCTCCCGGTAGCGGTCGTTCAGCTCGGTGAAGCGCTCGAACTCGGCATCGGACAGGCGGTCCAGCCCCAGACCCGCCTGCTCCCGGGCGGAAGTCTCGCTCAGCTCCCCGGCCCGCGCCAGCTTCCCGGCCAGGTCCGGGTGCGCCCGGATCAGCGCCAGCTTCGCCTCGTCCGTCGCCGTCTCCACCGCCATCCGCATCGCCGCCGTCAGGGCCGCGCGGTCTTGGAACGGCCTGTGCTCGGCAACCACCCCGGCCACCCAGGCCGAGTGCTCGTAGATCCCGCCGAACCGCCCGACGAAATCCTCTTTCTCCATCGCATTCAGCGCGCCGATCGATAGCCTTTCCATCGTTCCCGAATCTCCCAACAGTTCCTAACCGTGGCAACGCTCGAATCCAACCGTTACGGCAAGTTCCGCGTGCGCGTGATGAAGGTCATCCGGCACGACGACACTCATCACGATGTCTGCGAACTCGAGGCCGATGTCCTCCTGCAGGGCGATCTCTCCGGCTCCTATCTCAGCGACGACAATCTTTCGATCGTCCCCACGGACACGGTGAAGAACACCGTCCACTTCCTCGCCCACGATCATCTCGGCACCTGCCGCACGAGCTTCGCCAAGGTCATCGGCGAGCACTTCCTCGCGAAGTATCCCCACCTCAGCGGGGTGGAGGTCGAACTGCGCGAGCGCAAGTGGGAGCGCATGAGCATCGGCGGCCAGCCGCACCCGCACTCCTTCGTCCACGCCGCGAACGGTGAGCCCTTCTCCCGCGGCAGCTTCACTCGCGGGCAGGATCCGGTTCTCTCCGCGGGCATCCGTGGCCACCTCGTGATGAAGACCACGCAGTCCGGCTTCGAAGGCTACAACGTCTGCGAACTCACCACCCTGCCGCCGACCAACGACCGCGTCTTCGCCACCAAGCTGACGGCGGAGTGGACCTTCGAGGCCTCCGCGACCGACTACTACAGCGCCGACAACGCCATCCTCGCCGCCGCCCACAAGATCTTCGCCACCACCTACAGCCCCTCCGTCCAGCGAACCCTCTACGAGATCGGCGAGCTCGCCCTCGACCGTGTGCCCGCCATCAACCGCATCGAGCTGAAGATGCCGAACGTCCACTTCCTCGGCCTCGACCTCACCAAGCTCGGCTGCCCGGCGCAGAAAGCCGTCCTCCTCCCCACCGACGAACCCCACGGCGAGATCGAGGCGGTGATTGCGCGTTGATCGGAGAAAATTTCATTCTTCAACACACTTCGTTTGATGATTGAAAGATTGATGATTGGTGATTCTGCCTTCTCCCGATGACCCCTTGGCAAGACATCCTCCGCTGCCAGGAAACCGGCACCGACCTCATCCTCGTGACCGTCGCCGCCGCCCGTGGCAGCGTCCCCGCCGATGCCGGTGCCAAGATGCTCGTCACCCGCGAAGGCCGCCTCTCCGGCACCGTCGGCGGCGGCCGCATCGAAGCCCGCGCCATCGAGGAAGCCAATCAACTACTAGACTCACCGGAGATCGCCCGCCTCCACCGCTGGAACCTCCAGCAGGACATCGGCATGACCTGCGGCGGCGAGATGACCTTCCTCTTCGAGCGGGTCCCTGCCAAGCCCCCCTGGCACATCGCCATCTTCGGTGCCGGCCATGTCGTCCAGGCCCTCGTCCCCGTCCTCGTCCCCCTCTCCTGCCGGATCGACGTCATCGACACCCGCCCCGACTGGCTCCAGCACCTCCCCGCCGCGCGGAATCTCAGCACCCATCATCTCGACACCTTCGAAGCCGGCGTCTCCCTTCTCCAAGAACGCTCCTTCGTCCTCTCCATCACCAAGGGCCACGGCAGCGATGTCCCCGTCCTCAAGCAAGTCCTCACCCGCTTCCCCGCCATCCCCTTCCTCGGCGTCATCGGCAGCGCCTCGAAGCGCGCCGCCATCCTCCGCGACCTCCGGAACGAAGGCATCGCGGGAGATCTGCTAGAAAAAATCACCTGTCCCCTCGGCCTTCCCATCGGCGACAACGCCCCCCACGAAATCGCCATCAGCATCGCCGCGCAGCTTCTAGAGAGGCGCGGTTCATTGTAGGCCA
>CBFGPU010000356.1:0-4190 GCA_965650715.1 uncultured Haloferula sp.
TGTAGCGTCCGCCGTCCTTGGCCGGCCTGGCCTCCAGGATGCGGACGACCAGCGGCGGCTTGCGGTCGCGGCGCGGCTTCGCCTTCACCTCGCCACCGGGAATGTAGATGTCGGTGATCCGGAGCGGCTGGCCGACCCGTTGCGTGGGCACGGGTTCATCCGCGGCGCGGAGCGAGCCGGTGGCCAGCAGCAGTCCCAGGAGGAGTCGGATCATTGGCGGTTGCGGCGTGAGGCTCCCCCGCGGGCGCGGAGGAAGTGGCGGAGGCGGCCGAGGAAGGGGTCGCCGGGACGGATCAGGAAGTGGTCGAGCGAGGCCTTTTTCAGCGAGGCCAGCAGCTCGTCCGTGGTCGAGAGAAGGCGGCGGCCGTGTGTCACGAATTCGCGGCCGGACTCGACCTCGCGGGCGCGGAACAGTCCGGCACCCTTCACCTGATCTTCGGCAGGGTCGCGGAAGACCAGGCAGATGCAGTCGTGGCGTGCGCCCACCAGCTTCAGGGCGCCGAGCGCATCGGGGTCGTGGAAGTCGCTCAGCACGATCAGGATCGCGCGCTGGGTCAGCGAGGGTTCGAGTGCGATCAAACGTTGGCCCAGGGTGGTGGGTTCATCGAAGCGGTAGGTCCGGAGCGCGTGCAACCATTGCAGGAGCACGTCGCGAGAGAGACTGGGCTTCACGACGAAGTCGCGCCCTCCCGCACCGACCACCCCGACCGGACTGACGCGGTCCAGGCAGGCGAGCGCGATGCCGCCCGCCACCTGCAGGGCCAGGCCGTATTTCCCGGGCGGGTGTGACGCCAGCGCCATCGAGGCCGAGGTATCGACCACCAGCCACACCGGCATCTGCTTCGGGGTTTCGAATTGCTTCACGTGCGCCTTGCCGGTCCGAGCCGTCACGCGCCAGTCCATCGATTTCACCGGATCCCCCGGCTCGTAGCGGCGCGACTGCACGTACTCGATGCCTTGGCCCAGAAACGGACTACGGTCCGTACCGTAGCTCAGGCTGTCCGCGAGGCGCTTCACCGCCAGCATGAACTGCCGGCTATCGAGCGGCTCGCAGTGATGGAGGGTCGTTTCCATGAAAGGAACTCGATTTCAGGAAACCGATTCTTCAAGAATGCCGCGCAGTACCGCGGCGGCGGTCCTGCCCTCGGCCAAGGCTTCATAGGTCAGGCGGATGCGGTGCAGCATCACGTCCTCGGCCAGGGCGAAGAGGTCTTCCGGCACCACGTAGTCGCGTCCGTGGAGGAGCGCCCGGGCCCGGGAGGCTTTCAGCAACGAGATCCCCGCGCGCGGCGAGCAGCCGAGCTCGAGCTCGGGGTGGTGGCGGGTGCGCTCCACCACGTCCACAACATGCTTGAGGAAGACATCGCTCACATGGATGAAGTTCGCCGCCTCCATGGCCGCGACCAGATCCGCCTCGCTGCCGATCGCCTCCTCCTTGATCATGTCGAACTCGGTCCGCACCACCGCACCGGCACCCTCGCGCTTCACCCCGAGCTTCAGGTTGCGGCGGAGGATTTCTTCTTCTTCCAGCGCGGTCGGGTAGCCCAGCCGGTGGCAAAGCATGAAGCGGTCGAGCTGCGCTTCCGGCAGCTCGAAGGTGCCGCTCTGTTCGATCGGGTTCTGCGTCGCGATCACCAGGAAGGGGGTGGGCAGCGGCATCGACTCGTTGCCGATGGTCACCTTGCGCTCCTGCATGGCCTCCAGCAGCGCGCCCTGTACCTTCGGCGCGGCGCGGTTGATCTCGTCCGCCAGCAGCAAGTTGGTGAAGGCGGGGCCTTTGTGCGTCCGGAACGCGCCCGTGCGTTCGTCGAGGATTTCCGAGCCGATGATGTCCGAGGGGAGAAGGTCGATGGTGAACTGGATGCGCCGGAAATTCAGGTGCATCGCGCGTGCCAGCGTGTTTACCAGCAGTGTCTTCGCCAGGCCGGGCATGCCTTCCAGCAGGAGGTGGCCGCTGGTCAGGAGGGCGATGAGCATCCGCTCCACCACCACGTCCTGGCCGACGACAATGGTTCCGACCCGTTGCCGGATCGCCTGAAGGTACTCCGTCGTCTCCGAGATGGGGGTGTGCACGCTGCTCATAAGTGAGGCCTGGTGGATAACGTCTTAAGTGAGTGCCGCAGTCGCGAGCCTTTGTCTGCAAAAACCCTGTAAAAACCGATGAAGATTGTGTGAAGGCCATACCATGTTCCGACAAAATATATCGCCTTAGACAAATCTTTCATGTCGGCGCGTCCGGGTGATGATGCGCGGTGGGAAGCGCGGACTGAAAGAAGCGGATTTGGAACGCATCCACGGCGAGCACGTGACAGCGGTGTACCGTCCCGGGCAGGCCCTGTTGCGTGAGGAGACGGCCTCCTCGCCTTTCAGCGTTCCTCCCCGCCGACGAAGGTCTTCGACACGGTGAAGTCGTCGTTCAGCAGCACGAGGTCCGCGTGATAGCCGCGGACGATCTTGCCGAATCCTTCAAGCCCGAGCGAGCGGGCCTGGTTCCATGAGGTCACCTTGGCGAGTTCCGCGAGCGGCAGCTTGGTGACGAGCGCGAGATTCCTCAGGCCTTCGTTCGACTTGAGCGCGGAGCCGGCCAGCGCGCCGCCTTCTTTCAAGCGGGCCACACCGTCTTCCACCGTCACCGCGAGTCCGCCGAGAGAGGTCTCGCCGTTCTCCATCCAGGAGGCTGCCATCGAATCCGTGATCATCATCAGGCGCTCGATCGGGATCGTGGTGAAGACCAGCCGCAGCATGTCCGGGGAAAGGTGGATGCCATCGGTGATCAGCTCGACCATCAGCCGGTCGTCCATCATTCCGGCACCCACCACGCCGATCTCGCGGTGGTGGAGGGGCGTCATCGCGTTGCCAAAGTGGGTCAGGTGGGTGAGGCCCGCATCGCAGGCGGCGAAGACCTGTGCGGCCGTTGCCGAGGTGTGGGCGGCGGAGCAGGTGATGCCGAGCGCCCGGCTGCCTTTGATCAGCTCGATCGCCCCCGGCATTTCCGGAGCCAGTGAGAGGATCAGGGCCGGGGTGATCGCGTGAAGGTCCTCCAATTCCGCGAAGTCCGGTGCCCGTACGAATTGCGGGTTCTGCGCCCCGGCCCGCTCCTTGTTGATGAAGGGACCCTCGATGTGCATGCCGGGGCAGCGGGTGAATTTCTCCTCCTCGCGGAATATCGCGATCTTTCCCGCGACGGATTTCAGCCGCTCTCTCGGGAGCGTGAGCGTCGTCGGCAGCCAGGTGGTCACGCCTTCCTGCAGTTTGCGCCTGGCGATGTGCTCCAGTGCTTCCAGCGAATCGTCGCACACATCGGCGCCGTCCGCACCGTGGCTGTGGATGTCGATGAAGCCCGGCATCAGGATTCTCCCGTGCGCGTTGATCTTCTCCGTGGAGTTCGGCAGGTTGTTGCCCTCGATGATCGAGGCGATCCGGCCCTCTTCGATCAGCACGGCGGCATTGGGCAGATCGAGGTCCGGCGATACCACCCGGGCATTGTGGATGAGTTTGCGCATGTTAGACGGGAGATGCGGGTGGAAACGTCTAGCCCGGAGGCGGATCTTTTGGCCAGCCGGGATTTTTGCGGAAACGCGCAGCTCTCCCCTTGGCAGCCGCGATGTTGCGGCTATGCGTGGTGCCATGCTTCACAAGCTTTGGAAACCGCTCGGCCTCACGTCCTTCGTCCTCGCGCTTTCGGGTTGCGGGGGAGGTCACATCGAAGCTTGGCAGAAGGCTACCGGCGATCGCTTCGGCACCCTTCAGGAAAGCTCCGATCTTCTCGGCGTGACCGTTCCGGTTCTCCGTTCCCGGGGGCTCGAGCAGGTATGGGGCGCTCCGAAGATCAAGCGCGACGGCCAGGGCGGCTATCTCCTGACCTACGCGGACCCCAAGCAGCCCTTCACCCGGCTGATGATCCACGGCATGACCTCGCCCCTGCCCAAGCTTTCCGCGCCGCCGCGTTTCGGCGGCGAAAAGATGGTCCGCGACACCCTGACCGGCTACGAGCAGGAACAGGAGTGGCGTCATGTCTCCGTCCTTGGTGAAGACGTGCGCTGGTTCCAAGAGTCCGCTTCAGGCGGGGCCGACGGCGCTTACTTCAGCACGGAAGGCTTCACCCTCAAGGCCCCCGACGGCCGGAAGGGCCACTACCGGCTCGTCGCCGAGCATGGGGACAAGGCCACGGCCGATGTCGCGCGCTGGTT
>CBFGPU010000357.1:0-4165 GCA_965650715.1 uncultured Haloferula sp.
GTGCTTCGGGCCGGAAGGCGAGATCTTCCAAACCGACAACCAAGGCGCGTGGCAGCCTTCGTCCCGCCTCAATCACCTCAGGCAGGGGCATTTCTACGGCCACTACAACAACACTGCCGATGGCGGCAGTCCGAGTCTCTTCGCCGATCAGCCGATGACGCCTCCGGCCGTGTGGTTCCCGCAGAACGAGATCGCGAACTCGCCCTCGCAGCCGCTGTCAATCCCCGGAGGACCCTTCGCCGGCGACCTGCTCGTCGGCGACATTACCCTCGGCGGCATCAATCGCGTCTCGCTCGAAAAAGTCCACGGCGTCTGGCAGGGTTGTATCTACCGCTTCACCCAGGGGCTTGAAGGCGGCGTCAACCGCCTGGCATGGGGACCCGGTGGCACACTCTACGTCGGCTGCATCGGCGGCAGCGGGAACTGGTCGTGGAATGGCACCACCACGGGCCTCCAGCGCCTCACGCCGAAATCGGGAAATCCGCTCACCTTCGAGATCGCGAAAGTAACCGCCACCCCGACCGGCTTCGAGATCACCTATACCAAGCCCGTCCCGCAAGCGACGCTGGAGAACCCCGCGAACTTCACCGTGAAGCAGTGGTCCTATCAGCCGACCGCGGCCTACGGCGGCGCGAAGATCGGCGAGCAAACGCTCGCGGTCGGCAGCGCGATCGCCTCCGGCGACCGCACCCGGGTCACCTTGGTCATCCCCGGCCTGGAAAAAGGTCACGTGGTTTACCTGAAAAGCGATCCCGTGTCCGACGACGGCTCCGCCATCCTTTCCAGCGAAGTCTGGTACACGCTCAACGAGATTCCCGGCGGCCCCTTTGACTTGCAGCTCGACCAGAGCAGCATCCCGGAGAACCAGCCTTCCGGGGCAGCCGTCGGCACCCTCTCCTCCTCCCACGATCACGGCGGGGAAACGGTCGTCTACTCCTTGCCCGCCGGTGTGGAAGACAACGCGCTCTTTTCGATCCAGGGCGCCACCCTGGCGTCCGCGGCGTCTTTCGACTACGAACGTCGTAGTTCCTACCGGGTCCGGGTGCGTGCCACCGATGAAGCCGGCCTTTTCTCGGAAGCCGCCTTTGCCATCCCGGTTGCCGATGTCGCCGTGGAGCACGCCCCGCGCCGCATCCTGCTCACCAATGCGGTGCTCCCGCCCGACCACCTTGCGGGAGCTCTCGTCGGCCGCTTGCTGATGGATGATGAAGACCTTGGCGACCTCCAGTCCGTCCCGGCCGCGGTGGATCCTTCCGCCCCGGCGGTGGAAGACTCCTTCGACTACGCCGCCGCGGCGACCTTGACCGGGCAAGCGGGGGGCAGCGGCTTCTCCGGGGGGTGGCAGGTTGCCGGTAACTCCTCCACGGTTCCCGCCGGCTCGCTGTCCTACACCGATGCCCTCGGAATGGCGCTGGAAACCTCGGGCAACCACGGTTTCTGCGCACCCTTGTCGCGCAACAACCGCGCGCTATCCTCGGCACGCGGCACCGATGGCACGGTCACTTACGCCAGCTTCATCGCGGATCCCGGAAGCAACGTCCATTTCTGGGGCGTCGAGTTCTGGAATGGCACTGCGGCGGACGCGAACCGGGTGTTGCAGATCGGAAATGAAGGGGGCTTCGGAGTCCGGGTCCGCAATGGGACGAACAAGTTCTTCCCCGCCTCCGATTCCGGTTCGCATTTTTTCGTCGTCAAGATCGGCCACCTCGCGGGCAACGACCAGGTCTCCGTATGGATCGACCCGCCGCTTTCCTCGGAACCCTTGTCGCCGGATCTTTCCTTCACCCCCGCTGAGACCGCGGGCTCGATCAACTTCAGCCGTGTCGGCTTCAGCGACTATGTGACCGTTTCCGCTCCGGCCGTCGATGAACTGCGGATTGGCAATGACTGGTCGTCGGTGACCCCGCATCAGCCGGCCTTTCCCCGCTTCGAACTGGTCGGCGGGGCAGGGGACGCGGATAACGGCTCTTTCGTCCTTCAAGGCGACCAACTGGTCGCCATCTCCGTTCTCGCCGCGGGCCTTCACACGATCCGCGTGAAGGCCACCGACAGTGCCGGCTTTTCATACCAGCAGCCCGTCCTCGTCTGGGTCGGCACGGGTCATGCCGACAGCAATGGCGACGGGATTACGGATGCTACCGCGGTTCGGCTCGGCTTCGACCCCTTGGCTCCCGCGGTTCCGGGGGCGTATCTCGGGGCAGGCGGGATGGGCCCGGTGTTCGGGCCCGAGGCCGGATCTAACAATTTCCTGATCTCGTCCGGAATCCTGCCGGGAAATCTCTACTGGATCGAACGCTCGCCGGATCTCCTGCAATGGACGCTTGAGCCCGGAAGTGTCGCCGCACCGATGACCTTTCTCTCCCCGGAATTCGAACGGGTTCTTCCGCGTCCGGACGACTCCAGGTATTTCTGGCGTGTCGGAAGTGGCTGGCCGGATTCCCTTGGCATCGATCCGCTCGCCGATGGTCTGGCCGGTCTGACGTTTATGGGCGGAAGCACCGGCTGGACCCATGACGCGAATTCCGGGATCCTGAGGCATGACGACGCCGCTCCATCCGGGTGGTTGCATTTCGGCGGAGAGTTCCGGGACTTTTTCCTCAGCTTGGAATACCGGCTTCCAGCCGGCGGCAATGCCGGCGTCTTCCTGCGTGCGGCGGAGACCGGCGATCCATGGGTTACCGGCAGCGAGATCCAGCTTACCAACGAGCCTCGCCTGCCGCTTCACTCCACCGGCGCGGTTTACGACCGCATTCCCGCCAATCCCGCCGCGGACGCGCGCCACTCGGTTTGGCATCGTCTGGAGATCCTCATGAAGGGCGATCACATCCGTGTAATTGCCGATGGCATTGTCACGGTGGATGTGTCGGATGTCCGGACCGGCTATCCCGGTTTCGACTGGCCGGAAGCCGGTTTGGTCGGGCTCCAGAATGCTCACGCCGGAGCCGGCTCCAGCGTGGAATACCGCGCCATCCGTCTGGTTCGGATCGATCCCTGATCCAAGGAGCGCCGGCGTCCCGCCGGTGACATCCGGCAAACGGTTTCAACCACCGCTATGGCCGCCCACCACGGATCCCTTGCTCCACAAAGCGAGGAGTCGTTCTTTGTCGGAAAAGTCGGCCTCCCTTCCCGGCAGGCTCGCCGCATGGGCCGGGCCCCGGCAAGGCACATCCGGATGGATCTTCCTGCCGGCTCCATCCCGAAAGCTCCAACGGCGCGACGAGGTGAGAGTGTCGCCAGTCTCGGAGCCGCAATCCGCGAGCCTCCCTCCATTGCAAACGGCCCCGGATCCGGGGGACGCGATCACGTAATGGCATAACTCCGGGATCCGCCGCAAGATGAGCCCCGTAAGTTCGGTCGCTCCTCCCCGCGGCCGGGCTTACCCCTCCCGCAAGAGAGACCGCACGGTCCTCCCGCCGGGCTGCGGTACACTCCTCGAATCACCCGCCGGAAAACTCACCGGCAGGCATCCGCAAGCGTGATCGGCCCGGGCCCCGATGAATGGTCCATCACCCGTCCGAGCCGACACGCCTGCGGCCCTCCCGTGAAAGGAGGGGCCGGGGGTTCTTCCTCCTCGCGTTCGGCCTTGAGCCGGCGATCGCGGCATTTCAACGCGGCAACCGTCCATCCGGCGCACTCCGATTGATGATTGGAATATTGGTGATTGATGATTTCTTCTCTCCCCCATGACCCCTATCGGCATCATCGGCGGCAGCGGACTTTACGAAATCGATGGCTTCGAACAAACCGAGGAGCTCCACATCGACACCCCCTTCGGCCCCCCGTCGGATGCCCTCGTCGGCGGCACCCTTGCCGGTCGCCAGGTCTGGTTCCTGCCCCGCCACGGCCGCGGCCACCGCCTCCTCCCCACCGAAATCAACCACCGCGCCAACCTCTGGGCCCTCCGCTCCCTCGATGTCCGCTTCCTCATCTGCGTCACCGCCGTCGGCAGCCTGAAGGAGGAGTACCGTCCCCGCGATATCGTACTACCCGACCAGTACTTCGACCGCACCAGCCGCCGCGAGCACCACACCTTCTTCGGCAATGGCATCGTCGGCCACGTATCCTTCGCCGAACCCGTCAGCGAAGGCCTCCGCCGCATCCTCTATCAGGCCGCGCGGGAAGAGCAGGCCCGCGTCCACTTCGGCGGCACCTACGTCAACATGGA
>CBFGPU010000358.1:0-4134 GCA_965650715.1 uncultured Haloferula sp.
GCGATCCTCGATTTCCTCGAAAAGTCCCTCACCCTCCGCGTCAGCGAGCCCATCGATGTCCGCGACCGCAGCGTCCCCTCCCGCGGCGAGAGGAAGCGCGCCGAGCTGGAGGCCCGCTATTTCAAGAAGCTGGCCGATCTCGAGCAGGCCTGCGTGAAGCGCCTGCTGGCGACCTATCGCCACAACCTGCTCAAGGCGGAAGTGGATCCCGAGCGTCATAGCGGTCTCAATCTCGCCATGGCGGAAACCTGGCGGAAGTGGGGCCTGACCCGCTGGCAACTCGCCGCCGCCGGTGCCGTTGCGGGCGGTGCCGCCGGTGCCGTGTTCGATCTCGGCGTGGGTGTCCACAGCCTCGGTGCGGGAACGGTCATCGGGGCCATCGGCGGGGGAACCGCCGCCTTCTTCAAGGGCGGCGCGCTGCCGGAACTCCGCTTCAAGGGGATCAGCCTCGGCAAGATCCAGAGCGATGGCCAGGCTCTGGAAGCCGGACCCCCGGAGAGCCCGAATTTCGCGTGGGTCCTGCTCGATTCGATGCTGCTGCGCCATCGCGGGATCCTCGCCCGGGCCCACGGTCGTCGCGACGAGGCCGTCATCGACCTTGCGGAGGAAGAAAGCCTTGTCCGCTCCTTCCCCGCTCCCCGCCGGGCGCTGTTGCAAAAGTGGTTCGCCACCTGCCTGAAGGGTTCGCCGGACCGCGGCAAGGAGCCTGAAATCTTCGCCGAACTGGTGAAGTCGCTGGAAGAGGCGGAGAACTGAGCCAAGGCTCTTATCCTCCCGCCCTTGCGGTCCCGCGGACCCCATGTTACCCCCTCCAGCGGATGGGCACTGCCGACAGGGACTACTTCCGGGATGAACGTTCGCGCTACGCGCAAGGGCCGACGATGCCGCCAGTGACGAAGGTTCTCCTGTGGGCGAATATCGCGATCTTCGTGATCGACTGGCTGTTTTTGAATGAGTCGATCGCGCGCATGGCAGCATTCAAGACCGATTCCGCTTTCGGAAGGGGCCATCTCTGGGAGCTGATCACCTTCCAGTTCTTCCACGGCTATCCCGGCCACCTGGTTTTCAATTCCTTCGGCCTGTATTTTTTCGGTCCCTGGCTGGAACGCTGGTGGGGCAGCAAGCGCTTTATCGCCTTCTACCTCCTCTGCGGCGCGGGAGGGGCTCTGTTCTACACGCTGCTCGGATCGCTGGGGATCGTGAGTCCGGGAGGTGCCCTGGTCGGTGCCTCGGCCGGTATCTACGGCTGTCTGATCGGCGCGGCCGTGATCGATCCGAAGGTTCAAGTCCAATTGCTCTTCGTGCCGTTCCCCCTCACGATCCGCAAGGTCGCCCTGATCATGCTCGGCATCGCGGTGGTGGTGATCGCCGGCGGCTTGATCTCGGGCGACCGGATGTTCGAGAACGCCGGCGGAGAGGCCGGCCACCTTGGCGGCGCGGTGCTGGGCTACCTGTTGGTGCGCTTTCCCTCGCTCCTGGGCAAGGGCGAGAGAGGTCCGGCCGACAAGGTCGTCCGGCCGAAGGAATTCAAGCGCAAGCCGAAGCACAAGTCGAAGCTCGCGCCGCGCACCCACATCGATATCGCCACGGCGAGCGAGGTGGACCGCATCCTCGACAAGATCAACCGCGAAGGCATCCAGAGCCTCACCGCGAAAGAACAGCAGATCCTCAACGAAGCAGGCAAATCCCGCAAAGACCGATGACCGACGCCGAAATGACCGAGTGCCGGGAACCCGGCCGCCAATTGGAGCGCCTCAGGGCCATCATGCACCGCCTGCGGGCTCCGGGCGGCTGCCCATGGGACGCCGAACAAACCCACGGCAGCCTGGTCTCGAACCTGATCGAGGAAGCCTACGAAACGGTGGATGCGATCCAGCGCTGCGACATGGCCCACTTGGAAGAGGAACTCGGCGACCTGTTGCTTCAGGTTGTCTTCCACAGTGAACTCGCGGAGGAAGCCGGGCGCTTCAATCTCGACGACGTCGCGCGGGGAATCGCGGACAAGCTCGTGCGCCGGCACCCGCATGTCTTCGCCAATTCCAACGCGAGCACGTCCGATGCCGTGCTTCAGCAGTGGGACGAGATCAAGCGGGGCGAGAAAGGGGTTACGGAGGAGCCCTATCTCCATGGCACGGGCAAGGGGCTGCCGGCCCTGCTCCGCGCCTCGAAGCTTCAGAAGAAGGCGGCGAAGGTCGGCTTCGACTGGCCCACGCAAACCGGCGTCATCGCCAAGATCCGCGAGGAGGTGCTGGAACTGGAAGCGGCTGTCGATGCGCAGGACCTTGCCGCGGTGGATGAGGAACTCGGCGATCTTCTGTTTTCGGTCGTGAACCTGGCGCGGTTCCGCAAGCTGGATCCCGAAGTGGTGATGGCCGCGGCGAACGAGAAATTCGAACGGCGCTTCGACGAGATGGAGCGGCGCTTGAAGGCGGAAGGAAAAAGCCTCGAACAGGCGAGTGCGTCGGAGATGGACGATGCGTGGGAAGCGGCGAAGAAGGTCAAATGATAAACCCGCTCATGCCGCCGGTGCCGCGATCCCGAGATGTCCGGCACGTTGCGGTGTTTCGGCCCGGATCTTGAGGTGGCCGGGGGCCAGGCTCGTCCAGCGGAAGCCGGGAGCACCGGCATCCGCGAAGACCACGTTCTTCCGCGCGAGATCCGAGATCCGGAGGACCGCGCCTTCCGAATCCATGAACGCTGGCCGGAAGGCGGCGGTCGCGCGATGCATTCCCGAGCGGACTTCCACTTCCAGGCAGCGGCAGCCATCGAGTGCGGCGAGGATTTCCCAGCGGATTCCGCCGGTTGCCGGGGAAGTGCTGCTCCAGTCATCGAGCCAAGCTCCGGCGCGGAGGCTGCGGCCCTCGCGGGGTTCCACGGGGACGCCGTGGAAGCCGCCGATGATCGAACGGATGATCCGCGAGTCCCAGCGTTGGTTCTCCAGGCGGACGGAGAGATCGATCTCGCCGCCCGGGCTTGCGGTGGCGAAGACCGGAATGCCGTCGTCGGGGTCGGGAAGAAGATAAACGTGGTGGGCGCGCTGGAGGTCGGCTTCCAGACCGCTGATGGCATCGCGCAGGAGGTGCCAGCCGCCTTGCCCGTCCGCCACGCAGAGGCCGAAGCAGCCGGTCTTCGCCAGGCTGAGTCCGTCCTGGCGCAGGACCATGGTTCCCTCGCCGAGTTGGCAGAGGAGATTGAGCAGCCGCGGGGTGGGTGCCTGCAGGCGATAGGCGGGACCGGCGGGCCGTGAATGGATTGTTCCGGACATGCCGTGACGATAGGCGGCCAAGTCTGCTCCTGCTCCCGCGGGCTTGCGAAAGTGTGGCGGTGGATTGCCTTCCGCAAGGGGGTTGGAAAACCACTTCAATCGGCCTGCTTCGGCACTCCGGACGGGCTGAGAACGAGATCGTCCGCGGTGTAGGGGGATTGGTCCGGGCCGGCAGAACGCAGGCCTAGCTGCCGGTAGGCCTCCGGGTGAACGACGATCGCGGAACCCCAGCGGTCGATGATCATGCCGTCCAAGCCGAAGACCGGATGTCCTTCTCTAACAAAAACCTCGTGGTTCGGGTTGTCCCCGCGAAGCGCGGCGGCGAGATCGGGATTTCCGCCGATGGGATTGCGGCTGCCATCCTTTACCACCGAGAAGTAGCCGGTGATCACGCGGTGGATCTTCCGGAGGTCCTCGATCGGCGGGGAGGCGGGATCGCCGTATCCTTCGAGGATCGCTTCGGCAGCGCTCGGTCGGGGTGGTGCGGGGAACTCGATCCGGCTCTTCGTCCGCGGGGATGCGGGCGGAGGGGGTGCCTGCGGCTCGTTCCGGGAGCCCAGCCAGAGCAAGAGCCCGGCTGTCGCGAGTAGCACGACGGCAACGGTGGCGGCTCGCTTCCGGTTCATGGCCACCGTGGGTCGGGGAGGTGGCAAGGAAGTCCGCGGGCGTCCGTCACCGGATGTCTGTCAGAAGCATGGGGTGTCTCCCACAGGGAGAGCTTGCCGGGTTTTGCAGAGCTCATGGGTACCGCGAGGGTAACCATGCAAAGCGGTGATGCCAGCGGATTTTCGGACCCGCTTCAAACCAGGAAGCCTGCCGGATTCGCCGCGCTTGCGGGATCGTAAAAGTTCCGGATGTTATGCAGCACG
>CBFGPU010000359.1:0-4121 GCA_965650715.1 uncultured Haloferula sp.
GCCGGAATTCAGCGGTGTATGATATGACCGGGGCCCCGACAGACACGCTGAGGATCGCGGCGGACGTGAAGATGGGGAAGGGCGTGGTGCTCCATGCCTTCGTGAATCTCTACGGCTGCGCGATCGGCGACGAGACCCGGATCGGCACCTTCGTGGAGATCCAGAAGGGTGTCCGCGTCGGCAACCGCTGCAAGATTTCGAGCCACACCTTCATCTGCGAGGGCGTCCGCCTCGGCGACGGTGTCTTCGTCGGGCACAATGTCAGTTTCATCAACGACCGCTACCCGCGGGCGATCAATGCCGACGGCACCCCGAAGTCCGATGACGACTGGACCTGCCAGCGGACGGTGGTCGGGGACGGTGCCTCGATCGGTTCGGGGAGCACGATCCTCGGCGGTCTGACCATCGGAGCCGGTGCCATGATTGGAGCCGGCAGCGTGGTCACGCGCGACGTGCCGCCCGGGGCGGTCGTCGCCGGCAACCCGGCCAAAGTCCTTCATCCCGACGAATCCGCCGCGGGCTGATTCCGCAAAATTCCGCCAAAACCTACGCGAACACGTGTGGAAAACTGGAACGGATTGTGCGGTAATCCGAGGTCACCCGATCTTCAGCACGGCTCCCCCGCCTCCCCCCTTATGCCTGTTGAAGCGGACGATTGGTTCTTGGACTTCTCACCCATCTGGACTAAGTAAGCGTACACCCCCACCCCCCAATGCAAAAGTCTGATCCACGCGCCAAAGCCGCCTTTGGCCTGCAGGATGTCCTCTATGTGCTCTTCAAGCACAAGTGGAAGATCCTCATCTCGAGCGCTCTCGGTCTCGCAGCGGCGGCATCGCTGTATGTGACGCGCAAACCTTTCTACGAATCGGAGGCCGAACTGGTGATCAATTCGGTCGTGCAGCGCGGGGCGCTCGACGGTCATGAAACCGAAATGGCCGCCGGCGGCCGCGGCGGCGAGCAGGTGGTGAACACCGAGATGCTCATCCTGCGCAGCGGCGACCTGGCGCTTGAAGTCGCGGAGGCGATCGGAGTCGACCGCCTCATCCCGGATGCGGCTGAAACCGCGTCGGTACACGACGCCGCCTCCGTTGTTCAGCTCGGCCTGGAAGTCAAGCCGGCGGCGAAGGGCAGCAACGTGCTCAGCGTGATCTACCGCAACGTCGACAAGCAGCTCACGCTGGACGTCCTGGAAGAGGTGGTGAAGCGCTACTATGCGAAGCACCTTGAGATCCACCGCTCCACCAGCGCTTTCGAATCGGTGGAAGCGCAGGTCAAGGAGGTGAAAGAGCGCCTCGACAAAACCGAAGCGGAGCTCAACAAGCTCAAGTCGGGCTCGGGAATCATCTCGCTCAACGACGAAAGCCTTTCCCTTTCCTCGCAGCGGGAACGTACGAAGCAGGATCTCAACTCCGCGCGCGCGGAGATGGCGCAGCAAACGACCTTGGTCGAGCGCTTGGAACGCCGCCTTGCGGAAGCGGCCGCCGCCTCCGGCGAAGGGGTTACTCCCATCGGCACGCAGGCACTGGCGAGGAAGCCGGAAATTCCGGTGATCGCGGCTCCCACCGCCGCCCAGCTTGAAGCTTACAAGGCACTCGCCGACCGCCTGGAGTTCCACCAGAAGCGCGATTTCGAGCTGCAGGCGAAGTATCCGCCGGGTGAGATCCAGGTGGTGCGCAACCGCCAGGAGATGGAGCGGATCCGCGCCGACAAGGCGGCCATGCTCGAGCGCATCCCCGGCCTGGCCGGCCAAACCGCCGCCGCGCCGGGTGCCCCGGCAGCGAATCCGGCGGTCGAACTGGAGGTCGAGAAGACCAAGCTCGACGGCTTGAAGTCGAGGATCGCGTCCTACGAGACCGACCTGAACAACCTGAACGCCCGCATCAACGAGCTTTCCGTGCTCACCCCGAAGCTTGCCGAACTGGAACGCCGCCGCGAGATGGAGGACGGCGAGTACCGGATGCTCGAGACCAACCTCAAGAAGGCGCGCGTGGATCGCACGCTCGATCCCACCCAGATGCGCGAGATCCGGGTGGTGGACAAGCCGTCCGTTCCGGTCCAGACCTTCAGCGAGCTTACCAAGAAGATCATTCTCGGTTTGGCCGGGGCGGGTGTCGCGGTCGGCGTGGGCCTCGCCTTCCTGATCGAACTGGTGATCGACCGCCGGATCAAGCGTCCGACCGAAATCGAATCGCGCCTGCAATTGCCGCTGATGCTTTCGATCCCGTTCGTCCGGCCGAAGAACCGCGGGGCCCTGCTGATCGGCAACGACCGTCCCGGGGACGCCGCCGGGGAAGGGGACCGCAGCGCGCTGCCGGCGGTGCGGGGCACCAACGGTTTCCATGCCTTCCCGCCGAAGACGGACCACTTCATCCATCCGTATTCCGAGGCGATCCGCGACCGCATCGTTTTCAACTTCCAGGTCAACAACATGACCCACAAGCCGAAGCTGATGGCGGTGACGGGACTTTCCGCCGGAGCCGGCACCTCGACGATCGCCGCGGGACTTGCGAAAGCCTTCTCCGAGGTCAATGGCGCGAAGGTGCTGCTCGTGGACCTGACTTCGGACTATCCGGACGACAACCCGATGTTCGGCAACAAGCCGCTGCACTCGCTCGTCGGCGCGCTACAGGCGGCGCGCAACACGCGCTTCAAGGAAGGTTCGCAGAACCTCTACCTGGCGAGCGCCGCGTCGCGGAAGACCGATCCGAACGCGACCGCCTTCGGCCCCATGCATCTTTACGAGTTGCTGCCGCATTTCCGCGCCAGCGAGTTCGACTACATCATCTTCGACATGCCGGCGCTGGCCCAGACCAGCCCGACGCTCGCGATGGCCGGCTTGATGGACAAGGTCCTGCTCGTGGTCGACGGCGAAGACACCAATCGCGAGACCCTGAAATGGGGCTATTCGGAATTGGTGAAGGGTCGTGCGGATGTTTCGTGCATCTACAACAAGGCCCGCTCGCATGCTCCGGGCTGGGTTCTCGGCGAAGTCTGATCACCCCTCTGGTCCGCTTCTTTCCTCCGGGCGCACCCACCCGTACAGGACTCACCTTCCCACGATGCCACGTCCCATGGCTTCAGCATACGAGGCAATGGCGGCCAGCTCCCCCGGGCTGCTCGCGAGAGCCTACTTCAGGATCAAACCTTTCATCCCGCGGCGGCTCCGGCTCGCCGTAAGGCGGGGTCGTGCGCGCGGCATCATCAAGCAATGCATCGGGACCTGGCCGATCAGCGAGTCCGCGGGCCATCCCCCTCAGGGTTGGCCCGGCTGGCCGCAGGGGAAGGAGTTCGCGGTGGTCTTCACCCACGACGTCGAATCCCAGGAAGGTCTCGGCAGGGTGAGGGATCTCGCCGAACTCGAGGTCGCCTTCGGTCTCCGTTCCTCGTTCAATTTCATTCCGGAAGGCACCTACGGGGATCCGGTCGAATTGCGCGAATGGCTTGAAGACAAGGGCTTCGAGGTAGGGGTCCACGACCTGAATCATGACGGTCGCCTCTACGGATCCCGGGAGGGGTTCCGGGAGAAGGCCAAACGTATCAACCATTATCTGAACGCCTGGGGGGCGGTCGGCTTCCGTTCGGGCTTCATGCTCCGGCAGCTCGATTGGATCCACGACCTGAATGTCGTTTACGACGCCTCGACCTTCGACACCGATCCCTTCGAGCCGCAGCCGGAAGGGTCGCACACCATTTTCCCGTTCCAAGTGCCCCCCGGCGAGGGCGACCCCGGCCCCGGCTACATCGAGCTTCCCTACACCTTGCCCCAGGATTCCACCCTCTTCCTCGTGCTCGGCGAGGAGACTCCGGCGATCTGGAAGCGCAAGCTGGATTGGATCGCCGCGCGCGGCGGCCTCGCCTTGGTGAACATCCACCCGGACTACATCGACTTCTCCGGCAGGCGCACCTCGTCCTGCTATCCCTCCTCCCTGATCAAGGAATTCCTCGATCACCTGTGTACCAAATACAAGTCCCGCTACTGGAACCCCCTCGCAAAGGAGCTTGCGGTTTGGTACCGCAGGGAGATGATATCCCCGGCCAGTGAGGGTCCGCCTTCCTGACCGGGGCCCCCGGCCCCCGGGGGGGGGCGGGGCGCCCCCGGCCCCCCCGGGCGCGGGGGGGGG
>CBFGPU010000360.1:0-4117 GCA_965650715.1 uncultured Haloferula sp.
AAGTCCCCCCGCCGCAATGATGGTGCCGATCGTGACCGGAGATTTCGCGATCCGCTCCCAGCGGCGGGAACGAATCCGCTCGTCATCCACGGGGAAAGTGGGGGTGACGGAAAAGAGAGTCGAGGTGTCCATGAATGTCCTCCTGCCCCGGATGTTAGAGGCTGCCGGCGGCGCGGACGACTACAAACGGGCCCACAGTTCGGACAAACTCCGGCCTAGGCCGAAACTCATGGCGAAAATGGCGTCTGCGAAACGGCGACACGGAAGAACCCCGCCGAGCCCGAAAGCTGCCCAAGCGAGAACCGCAGCAACTCCAGCGGATCGCCGTCGGAAATTTCAACCGGTGCCGAGACAGGCTCCCAGCCGCCCAAGTCCAGGGATTCCTCCACCCGCAGGAAGAGTTGCCCGGCGAGCGGATGGCGCTCGACCTCCAGCGTGCACACCGGTGCCGGATAAAGCTTCAGGCGCGGGGGGATTCCGGCCGTGAGCGGATCCCCGCCGGAGAAGAACTCCAGCAGGTTGTTCGTCCCGTCCTTGTCCGGATCGGCCTCTGGCCCCGACACCTCGGGATCCGCCAATTGCTCCGGCGAGAACCGCGAATGCCGCCATTGGTCGAAGGGCGCGTCGAGGATCGCCAGCGTCCCCGTGGTGAGTTCCCCCAAGCGGTACGCGGGATCCGCCTCAAGCGAGAGAGTGAGATCCTCGCTTCCTTCCGCCAAGACATCCGCCAGAGGCACAACCTGAAGGGTGGCGCTGGCAACCCCCGCCGGTAGAACCAAGCTGCCTGTCAGCGGCACGAAATCCCGACCGGCGAGCGCAGCACCGCCGAAGGTGTAGCGAACCGTCACCGGGTTCCCCAGCGGACCCGATCGCCGGATCGAAACGATCGCCGGCTTCGCGGTCCCGGCATGGGGTTCCGCAGCCTGCGCATCGGTGGCCCACAGATCGATTGTCGGTACATCGGCACCGTCGAGGAAACGGACGGCATCCGCGATCACATAGCCGTTCACCCCGCTGTTGCGGATCGTCACGCTGCCTTCGGATGGCGAGAAGCCAGCGGCAAAGGTAAAGCTTCCCACTAGGAACCATTGGCTGCCGCTCACCTGCTGGTTGACCGTCACATTCTGAATCACACCGCCAGGGAGCCGGATTTCCACGGGCACGTTCGAGGCACGGTTCGCATGCGCGGTCCATCGGAGGAACACCTCGTACGTTCCGGCCCCCGGAAGGTCGGGCGTGAAGCGTGCGGAGCAGCTTCCATTCTTCACTCCGCCGTCGTGCAAGTAATCTCCGCCGTGGAAACCCGGCGTCGCGGATGATGCCGTCCACACACCGGCCAGCGAAACCCCCGTACTGTCCGCGTTGTCCACGATGATGCCGGCGGCTTCCTCACCTCCCGAATTCGAAAGCCGTTGACCGTCGGCCAACATCTGCGCCTTGAGCTTCGGGTAGGACACCGCTTGAACCGCCACGTCATCGTCGATCGCAAACGCCGCGGCGGTCGCCGCCGACTGGCCGAGAATCATGAACACCGGTTCCATCCGGATGGACCCGAAAGCGATGTGCGTGGAAGACAGGCTCCAGGGTACTAGCAGGTTCCGGCATTCTCCGGCCTTCGGCACGATGGCACGATACGAGATCGGATAAGGCCCGGGCACGGCGCGCTGGATATCGCCCTCGTTCTTCACCATGCCGTTGGAGACGATGCGCTGGCAGTTGTGCGAATCCATGGTGTAGGCACCCATCCCGATCGAGTCCTCCGCCGTCACCGTGCCCATGCAGTTCTTCTCGGTCATCACGTAGTCGGAGATCATGCGCCGCGCTTCGCGGATGTAGAGCTGGTGCGGCCAGTGCCCGTTGTCGAGGAACTCGTCCTTCGGCAGCCCCCACTGGCTCCACGCGCTGCGGATCGTCTCCGGCACGCGCGGGTGATTCTGCACCGTCCAGACCAGCCCGCGCTGCCAGTTCTCATGCTCCTTCGCGATCCGGATGCGCGTCGCATGGTCGGCATCGATCCATGAAGCCGTGGTCCCGCTGATGTAGTCGCAGGAAACCCCGGAGTCGTTGTTCGAATCGGTCTTTCCGTTCGGCACCGGCCGCGTCTTCCAGAAGCGGCTGGTCTGGCCAGCCTCGATCGCCCGGAAGAGGATCTCGTAGTCTGCCTCATCATATCCCTCGGGCTGCGGGATCATCACGCGGTTCGCCGCGATGTTGGTCAGACACATCCGGTAGCAATACGCCTGGATCAAGGAGTCCGCGGAACCGTTCGGACCCGCAGGTGCCGCATTCACCCCGGGCAGCAAGCCGCTGGCCGGATTCCCCGGGACAATCCAAGGGCTGATGCCGTCGGGAAGCTGGTTGCCATGAGTGACCGTCTGAATCCCGTTGATCGTTTCGCCATACTGGGAATTCGCCTCCCTCCCGCTGGTGTAGCTCACTCCCGCCTGTTTCATCAGGTCGCCCTCATAGGAGGCATCGATGAAGACCTTCGCTCGGAAGACATCGCCGGTTTGCGTGGCGATCTGGGTGATGCGGCCATCCGCCATCGACGTCGAAACAAGATGCCGGTTAAAATAAACCGGCACCTGCGCTTCCGCGGCCATCTCGTTGAAAACGGCCTCCGCCACTATCGGCTCAAAGGTGAACTTGGCGGTGGAAAGGCCGTACTTGGCACCCACCCGGGTATAGAACTCCCGCGACATTCCCTGGATGTAAGCATCGCCGTTGTTACCGACATCCGTGTCGCCCAGTCCGCCCGAACTCAGCCCGCCGAGATGACCGTTGATCACCACAAGCGACACGGTCTTGCCCATGCGCGCCGCCTGCACCGCGGCCGTCACCCCTCCCGCCGCTCCGCCATAAACGCAGATGTCGGTTTCCACGACCCTGCTGCCACGGGCGGATGTCGCCATTGCAAGGATAAGGACGGGAAGACGCAGAAGGGACAAAAGCTCGATGGGTTTCATGACAGGCCGGAACCGCGGCGCGCAGGTTTGGGACATGCGCGGAAAGCCGCAGGGCCCCGCAGTCTGGAGCCGGGGAGAAAGGCGCG
This sequence comes from uncultured Haloferula sp., assembly GCA_965650715.1. Taxonomy (GTDB): domain Bacteria; phylum Verrucomicrobiota; class Verrucomicrobiia; order Verrucomicrobiales; family Akkermansiaceae; genus Haloferula. The sequence continues at coordinate 3,053 of CBFGPU010000360.1, forward strand.
AATCCCACTTAGGAGGGAGTGGACGGGAATTTTTTCCGCGACTTGCAGGGACCATGTCGCGGTATAGTGGTAGCGGCTTTTTTCCCTGATGAGATTCTTCGCGATACTCCTGCTCTTGTTCATCCGGGTGGCCTCGCCGGCATCCGGCGAGCATCCCGCGAGGTCTCCCGTCCGCGAACTCCTCGCCACCGCCACGGCGGAAGGATTCACCGGCTCGCAGGTCACGGTGGAAGGCGTGGTGACTTGGGCGGATGCCGACGCAGGCCGCTACTTCTTCCTTCAGGACGGCACCGGCGGCATCCGCGTGAATTATGCGGAGGGCTCCGGTCCTGCGACGGGAGATCAACTCCGGGTCACGGGTCTCCTGAGTTCCGGGCCCTTCGCGCCCGTCATCGAAAGCGAATCCTTCGAACGACTCGGAAAGGGAAAGATGCCAAAGGCGATGTTCGGCTCCGGAGGCGGGCTGCTCAACGGCGCCTTCAACGGGGAATGGGTCGAAACCGACGGCTGGATCCGCACGGCGGAAATGGTGGACGGCGATACGATGGTGGCGGTTCTCGACTCCGGCGCCTCGCGGATCAGCTTCCGCGTCAGCAATGTCAAAAGGATCAAGCCGGACACGATCATCGCCGCCAAGGTCCGGGTGCGAGGCGTGGCCAGCCCGATCCGCTCGCGCGAAGCGACCGGCCAGCTTGTGGAAGTGCAGGTGCTCGTATCGCGCGAGGAGGAGATCTTCTGGGGGCAGCGCGAAAAGATCTCGCCCTGGGACCAGCCTCCAACGCCCCTGCGCACCGCCTTCCGCTATCACCCCGGCCAGACGCGCGGCGATCGCCTGAAGGTGCGCGGCAAGCTCGTCCATGTCTCCGGCGACACCGCCTGGCTGCATGATGGCGATGCCGGTCTGGCCCTGCGCGGCAGCGGGGTCTACGGCCTGAAGAGAGGCGACCGCGTGGAGGCAGTCGGCTTCCGCGACCTTCAGGATTTTCTGCCGGTGCTCTCGGATGTGATCGTCCGCCCCGATCCGGAGACGGAGATCGAACTTCACCCCAAGGAGCTTCCCGCGTG
>CBFGPU010000361.1:0-4117 GCA_965650715.1 uncultured Haloferula sp.
CCACCGATCGTGTTGGAATCTGCAAGCGTTCGATGACGTCCTGCCGGAGAACCATGACACCTCCGCTTGCAATCGCTCCCATGGCGTACTCATCGTGTCCGGGAACTCCCAGTTTCCGGACAATGAGCACATCGAAATGCGCGCCCGTGCGCTTGCACATGGCAGCAGCAATGGGGATGCCCCCGCGGGGAAGGGCGAGGATGACCGTCTCGGGAATGCTCAGTTGAGAACCGATGGCGTCTGCCAGGCGGGTCCCTGCATCCATGCGATCCTTGAATTCAGGTGATTGTGGCGTGTTCATGGCGCTTCCTGCGAGTGAGATCGATCCGTTTTCCCGAAGTGCTTCTGGAACCAGTCCGCGGCGAGATCGGCGACCTGCTCGAGGGTGCCAGGCTCGCTGAAGAGATGTGTCGCGCCGCCGATCAGCATGAGGCTCTTGACTCCGCCGAGCTGCTCGTAGGTCCCGTAGTTCCACCCGATCACCGCATGATCTTCCGCGCCGACGATCAGCAAGGTCGGAGCCTTGACCCTATGGACGCAATCCCCCGCGAGATCGGTCCTCCCGCCCCGCGACACAACCGCGGCAATCGAAGGCAAGGAGGCTGCCGCCGCAAGTGCTGCCGCAGCTCCGGTACTTGCCCCGAAATAGCCGGTCGGCAAGCGCTCCGTCTCCATGGCCCAGCGGGTCGCGCCCATGAGGCGTCCTGTCAGCAACGGGATATCGAACCTCGGACCGTCCCGGGATTCGTTGGCAGCTTCCGCGGGTGTAAGCAGATCGAAGAGCAAGGTCGCGAGATTCCTGTGATTGAGTTCACTGGCAACGAATCCGTTGCGACTGCTATGGCGGTTGCTGCCGCTCCCGTGGGCGAAAATCACAAGGCCCTCCGCATGGGGAGGACGGCGGAGAATCCCCGGTAGAACCACCGTCTCACAGGGTATCTCCACTTCGGATTCCAGAACGCGATGGATGGTCGTATTCATTGCTGGTCATGGCCGATGTTTGTTACGCTGCCCGGCCCGTGAGCGGGCGACGAACCGGTCCCGCCGGACCAGCGGCGGACTTGAGATTCTTCCGCGCGGAACGGAGGGAGGCCTTCAACTCCTTATAGCCCGTCTCCGGGCCGGTGTAGCCGAGTTCCTCCGCCCGCTTCAATTGCAGGGCGGCCTCGGCCAGCCTCGAGCGCGCGACATCGACATTCGCCCTGCCGTCGGTGGCCGCAAGATCGAGTTCCTTCTCCGCAAGCGCGATCGGCAATGGCCGGATCGCCGTCTCTTCGGTTACGTTCTCGAACGTGACGGCCAGGATTTCGCAAGCTTCCTCTCCCCGATTTGCCGCGATCAAGCCGTCGGCACGATTCATCCCCGAGGCCCAAGCCTCCAAGGATACGCTCGTCGTACTCACCCGCAGCTCGCTCACGAGACAGGACAGATGCTTCCGGGCCTCCGGCAGCCGCCCCGCCCGCATCGCTTCCTGCGCTTGACCGCGCAATGCCTTGATCTCGGGCAGTCCGCCGGGAGCCGTGTTCATCACCTCGGCGGCGACCGTGATCGGCAGGACATCCGAGCCTTCGTTCCTCCTCCGCAGCGCGGCCAGCTTCTCCAGTGACGACTTCAGGATCTCGCGGGCCCGCCCGGGATTCTCTTCAGCAACGGCCAGGACCACTTTCTCGATCTCCCCGATCAGAAGCATGGCCTCGGCATCCGCATACATCTCGGAGCCGAAGCCGGTGGGTCCGGAAGGCGCCTCAAGCACCTCCACGTCGTAGTCTAATCCGCCGTCCGCCCGCGCCTCGGGAGGCGTGGTATTGACACAGGAAAAGAGCAAACCCAGCGCCATGGCGGCGCTGGATAAGCCGGCGCGCGATATCGACTTCATCCGCTTGCTGTTGGCAGACCTCGTGCCATCACCCCCGCGCCCCGCCCATGATACTGATGATGTGCCGGTTGCGGCAGCTTTCCGCTGGCCTGCGGTTGCGCCCGCGATCCGAGATGGCAAGGCAGGTGTCGCTATTTCGACACGATGTCGGCCCACGCGGGCGCGGCTTTCGAGAGCCGCTTTTTCGGCGGGTCGGAGCAGGAGCGAACAGGGAGACGGCGGGCCGAGGATAAACCATGGCAACCCCGCCGCCCCCCTTGGGGGGTCTTCAGGCGACCTTCACTTCCACGCGTTTGGCCTTGGCCCGTTCGCTCTTCGGAACATGGACCTGCAGCACGCCGTCCTTGTAGTCCGCCTTGACCTGGTCGGCATCCGCCGCGTCAGGGAGAGAGAAGCAGCGGGAGAAATATCCATAGGCGCGCTCGACCCGGTGATACTTCTTGTTCTTTTCCTCCTTCTCGAACTTCCGCTCGCCGGAAATCGTCAGAAGGCCGTTTTCCACCGATACCTTGACTTGGTCCTTCGGGATCTCCGGGAGTTCCGCCTTGATGACGTACTCCTTGTCGTCCTCGACGATATCAACCGGAGGCACCCACTCGGAAGTAGTGAGCGTTTCCTCCCCGTTGTCGCTGAGCTGAAGCGGCGTGCGGCCCATCAGGGTGGCGAAGCGATTCTGAATGTCAGCCATCTCGCGGATCGGATCCCAGCGAGTGAGTTTGCTTAGTGTCATGATCTTCGGATTGAGGTTGTTTGCCGCGCTGATCCCGGGCCGGAACCTCCCGACCTGCGGACATCGCAACAAAAGGAGATCGGCAAGCCGCGTGCCAGATCCCGCCCCGTGATGAGCCCCGGTCCCAACCAACCCATCTTCAAGGGATTGGCAGGAAGGAACGGGGAAGGTCTCTTCGCGCAACGCCCCCGACCCGCCCGGACGGTGCCGGTATTTCGACACTCGTGACGAATGCCTCCGGTCGCGATGTGGAATGGCACGGCAAAATATGCGACGTATCCGGCAACCAATGGGTCGAAGGATGACGCGGGACATCGCCTAATATCAGCATGAATGCCATGATCATACCCATGAAGGACGCATTGTCCTCTTACCGGCTCGCGGCGCTCCGTATCCAGGAACTCAGACGAATGGGCGTCCCTTGCCACATCAGGGAGAACGCGGATCCCTCGGGACGCCGCTACCTCGAGGTTGTCTCCGAGACGCCGCGACAGCCCCGAAGAAAGGGGAACCGGCCGTAACGCCTTCTCCCACCCCTCCGCCTGAATCCAACCCTTTCAATCAGCCAGCCATGACCACGTTCTCCAAGGATTGCCCCCGCTGCCCCGATGATATTTTCGATCCCTCGATCGATCTCGAGGGGCGACCGCGGCGGTTCATCAAGGCGCCCCGGTTCCGCGTCCTGCCGGATGCGAATCGAATGGTATGCCCGCGGGAAATCGTCGGCGAGAGCCAGGCCCTCGATGCCGTGATCCGCCAGATCCGCGTGGTGGCTCCCACCACCGCCAATGTCATCATCCTGGGCGAAACCGGGACCGGAAAGGAATTGGTAGCGCGAGCGATCCACTCCTTCAGTTCCCGGAGGGAGGGCCCGTTCATCAAGATCAACTGCGCGGCAATTCCGGTGAACTTGCTCGAGAGCGAATTATTCGGTCACGAGAAGGGAGCTTTCACCGGTGCCATCGCGCGCCGACCGGGAAAATTCGAACTCGCCCAAGGGGGAACCCTTCTACTCGATGAGATCGGCGACATCCCGCTCGATCTGCAACCCAAGCTTCTGAGGGTCCTGCAAGAGCGCGAGTTCGAGCGGCTGGGTGGAAATGTTCCGATCAAGGCGGACGTCCGAATTGTGGCAGCCACTTGCCGCGACCTGAAAGAGATGGTGCAGGCACGGGAATTCCGTCCCGACCTCTACTATCGCATTAACGTCTTTCCGATTCAGGTTCCCGCCCTTCGGGAAAGGTCCGGGGACATACCGGCGCTGGTGCGTCACTTCGCCGCCAAATACGCGGCCGAGTTCAACATCCGGATCGATGCCATCCCGGAGTCCACCATCCATGCGTTGGCATCCCACGATTGGCCCGGCAATATCCGCGAACTGGAGAATATCGTCGAACGGGCCGTCATCCTGACAGCGAATGGAATCCTCCGGCCACCCCCGGATTTCGAGCCGAAGCTCCCGGGCACCGATACCATCCCTGATACACCGCAGCCGACCCTGGCCGAGATGG
>CBFGPU010000362.1:0-4113 GCA_965650715.1 uncultured Haloferula sp.
CTCGACGAGTCAGCGCTCGAAGCCGGCGGCTTCATCCCGGTGACCCAGGCATAGGCGAGCATGCCGGCGAGGAGGATCAGCACCGCGCCGCGCCGCGGGATGCCGAGGAGTTTCAGCACGAACCAGCCGATCAGGCCGACCATGGCCACGTGCATGCCGCTGACGGAGAAGGCGTGGAGCGTGCCGCTGGCGCGGTAGGCTTCGACGAGGTCTTCGGCCCCTTCGGGATAGTCGCCGAGAACCATCGCGCGGATCACGGAGGCCTCGGGTCCGGCCGGATCGAGCCCCTTCGTGACGGAGTGGCGGAAGTTGTCCCGCAGGCGGGCCTGCCACTGGTCGAGCGGCGGGGGTGCGGCGAGTTCATGGGCCTCTTCCGTGGCGTCGAAGCTGCCCCATGCGCCTTGGCGGTAGAGCCAGGAGGCGACATCGAAGGTGCCGGGGTTCCGCTGTTTTGGGAAAGGCAGGAAGCGTCCGCGGGCTCCGATCGTTTCGCCGCGGGCGGGTATTTCCGGCCCTTCGCCGCGGAACCACACCAAACCGGAGCCGCCCTGCTCCACTTCCACGAGCGCCGCCCAGCCGCGGCCGGAGGCCCGTGGATCGGAGAGGACGCGGGCGACGATCTCCGCGGAGCGCACGTGTTCGCGTGTGATCGAAGAGAGCTCCTTGGTCTGGGGAGCCAAGCGCCAGCCGTGGAGGCCCGCGGCCAGGATCACGAAGCCGAGGGCGGCCAAGGTGATCTTCACCCGCCCCGCCAGGAAGAGCAGGGTGGTGAGAAGTACGAAGCAGGAGAGCCCGGGGATCGGGCGGCCGTCCGCCGCGACGACGGCGGAAGCGGCGACGAGGGCCACCCACAGGAGCGGGTGGCGCTCCACCGTGCGGCGGAGCCTTCCGCGCATGGCCTCAGACAAGGCCCCACTCGTGGAGCTTGTGGCGGGCGTTGGCCGAATGGCGGGTTTCGGGGAACTGCTCCATGACCTGCTGCAGCGTGGTGGCGGCGGAGGTGCGGTCGCTCAGCTCGGAATCGTAGATTTCCGCGAGGCGGAACATGAGGTAAGCGGCGTCGTTTTCCTCCCACTCCTGGCCTTCGATCGCGGTGCGGAGGGTCTGGACGGCGGCACCCGGATCCTCGAGCTGGTCCACCTGGATCTTGGCGATTTCCACCCACGGCAGGCGATTGAGCGGCTCGGCTGCGGCGGCGTTGCGGAAGGCCTCGATGGCACCTTCCCAGTCGCCTTGGGCCACCTTCGCGCGGGCGTCGTGCATCGGGTCTTTCTCGACCATCTCCGCGCTGTCGTACACGGCGTGGGTGAAGCGCTGGGCGATGGCGGGCAGGACGTGGATGACGAAAACGATGCCGACCAGACCGGCGGTCAGGAAGGCCAGCAGGATGCCGGTGAAGGTCTTTTCGTTCTCCTTGCCCTCGATCTTGTTCTCCAGGGTGTTGATCTCCTCATCGAGATCCTCGCCGCTGTTCTTCATCTCGATCAGCTCGCTCTTTTGCTTTTCGATGGCGCTCTGGGTGCCCGCGAATTTCATCCACGCTAGAGCAACACAAACGACGAGAACGGCATAGATACCCCACTTCATATGCCCGGAACCATTCCGTCGGGTTTGCCCGGCGCAAAGCATAAAATCCGCGGGCGGCGGGCGTATTTCGGCTGCGGCTGCGGGGCGTGAATCCTAGAGCTGGTCCGCTACGGTTTCCGCGATCGGGGCGATCGGGGAGGCGGTCTCTTCCATCGAAACGGGCCTTGAAGTGCGGAAGTCCGGCAGGAAGACGCGGTTTTCCAGCGACTTCACGGTGGCGGGGTCGGAAAAGGCGAGATTGAGCTCGCGGTTGATCCGCATGCTGAGGGTGTCGAGATTCGCGGAGCCGACCTGCGCCCAACCGTCGCAGATCATGACCTTCATGTGGGTCATGCGCGGGTAGCGGTAGATCTTCGCGCCGGCCCGGATCAGCTCGCGGGCGGTGGCGAGATTGCCCATGTCCATGAGGGTGGAGTCGCCGCGGGCGGGAAGGATCACGCGGACGTCGACACCGCGGCGGGCGGCGGCGACCAGCGCGAGGGCGGTTTCGTCGTGGGCGAAATACGGGTTCTCGATCCAGATCCGCTGCCGGGCGGCGCGGATGGCGAGGAGGGAGGCGTCCAGGATGTGGCGCTGGCCGCGGGCGGGATCGGTGCGCATGAGACGGACCGGGATGCCGTTGGGAATCTTGTCGGGGCGGATCACTTCGCCGGGGCGGCGGAAAAGGGCGAAATCTCCGAAGGGGCCGGCCTTGCGCCAGGCGCGGTTGAACTGCTTGGCCAGGGAACCGACGGCGGGACCCTCCACCTTGACCATCAGGTCGTGCCATTCGGAGTAGTACTCGCGCCCGATGTTCATGCCGCCGAGGATCGCGGTGCGCCGGTCGAAGAGGAGGAGCTTGGTGTGATCGCAGATGAGCCAGGGGTTCATCGTGCGGCGGACGCGGACCTTCGAGCCGTCCTTTAGATAGGCGGCGATGTCGGCGGGCGGCGAGAAGCCGCCGGGTGCCGGGGTTTCGGGCGCGGCGGTATGGGCGAAGGTGCTGCCGAGGTCGTCGAAGAGCACCCGCACGCGGGCCTGTTCCGACTTGCGCTTGAGAATGTCCGCATAGCGTACGGCGATGTCGTCGTTGTCGTAGATGAAGACTTGAACATCGACGGCCAGCTTGGTGCTGGCGATCTGGCGGTCGAGTTCGGCGAAGAACTCGCGGCCGTCCACGAGGAAGGACACGCTGCCCTGTTCCTGGCGGGGGAGGCCCTTGTGGTCGAGGAGCGCTTCGAATTCAGGGGTGCCGGGGACTTCGGCGGGGAGGGGTTCGGGGATGAGTTGGACCGGGAGGTTGCCGGTGACGATCTCGCGGGGACGGTGCCAGAGGACGGCGAGGCCGGTGCGGAGGGTGGTGAAGGGTTGGCGGATGGCGGCCATGCCCGTCGAACGGAAGGCGCTCGCAGCAAGCTGGCCGGTGCCGGTCACGGCGTCGCTGGATTGCGGACGGCTCTCGGCGGAGCGGTCTGCGTTCGAGCGGAGGGAAGCGCAAGAGGCGCAGAGCAGGGCGAGGGGCGGGACGACGAGGGTCGGGAGGGAGGTGATCCTGCGGCGGAGGTCCGGCATGCACACAATCAAGCGGAACGGGGAGATCTGGCAAGGGGTTACCTGAGCGCTCAATCGATGCCCATGTCCTTGCGCATGGCGGCGACCATGAGGACGTGGCGAAGGTCGTTCTCCTTGCTGGATTCGTTGTCGAAGTTCAGGCCGTAGGGCCAGAAGTGCATGCGGTCGGCGTGGAGCACGGCGTCCTTGCCGTCGAACTCGCGGAGTTGTTCGAGCGCGTGCTTTCCGGTCCACTTGCCGTCCTTGATGTTCGCCTGCCAGTTGGCGTGGGTGCCGATGCCGAGGGTGTGGCCGATTTCGTGGAGAGCGACGCGGCGGTTGATGCTGCCGCCGAAGTTGATCCAGCCGTCGTAGTTCGCGTCGGCGGTCGGGGTGCCGGGACTGTCGTTGGCGGTGAGGTCCTTTTTGAAGACGCCGTTGCGGTTGTAGAATTCGACGGCGGCATCCATCGCTTCGGTGATCCGCTTGCGGCGGTCCTCCGGCCACTTCTCCGAACCGCCGGAGAGCTTGTACTTCATGTGGGCCTTCACCTTCTCCTCCGGGGTGCTGGTCTTGGCCTCGGTGTCGAGCTTGAGTTGCACCCACTCGCGGTCGGCGGCGCTGAGGAAGCGCAGGGGCAGGGCGACCTCCTTGCCGTCGTTGCGCTTGATGATCACGGCCTGCGAATTCGCACGCAGATAGAGGCCCTCGATCGGGCGGCCGTCGTTCGAGACCCAGATGCGCGGCTTGGTGCCGTCGTCGGCCTCGCTGGCGAGCAGCACGCCGGCCAGCAGGAAGGAAGAGAACAGGACCTTCATCTTTCGGACCATGGACAGGGAAAACCCGGAACTGCCATGATGTTTCGCCGCCGGTGTCGGAATCCCACAAAGCGGGGAAGGCCGGGCCTGAATGATCTTGGATTGCAAAACGATGGTCCCTATCTCTTTCGCATCCCTTCCATGACTTACGACGCGATCATCATCGGCGGCGGCCCGG
>CBFGPU010000363.1:0-4101 GCA_965650715.1 uncultured Haloferula sp.
CTGGTACTCGGCGAGACGGACTAGGACGACTTCAAGCACACCGCCCAGCTCGCCAGCCTTCACCATGTTCACGTAGAGCTTGTTGAAGATCTTCGGGTGCTGCGCGAGCGCTTCGGAGAAGGTGGAACCGGACTGCACCGAATCGGCGAGCGCGGCGATGGTGCCGCGGAGCACCGGATTGGGCTCCTGCTTGGAAAGCACGGTGAGGCCGCGCAGCAAGGGCAGGCCGGAATCGATCAGCGTCGCAAGCTGACGGGTGAAGATCATCAGGATCTTCGGCTTGATGCGACCGCCGGTGGTGGCTTTGGGACCTTTCTTCTGTCCCGGAGCGGCCTTCCCTTTCTTGGCGGCCTTCTTGGCGAGCTTGCCCTTGCCGGCCTCGACAACCTGCAGGGGGTAGTAGCCTTGGGAACGGAGCTGCTGGATGGCTTCGGCTTCGCTCGTCGATTCGATCGTGCCGGACATCTGCTCGCCCTTGGCGTCGGCGGCGGTGAATTGGAACTGAGGCATGGGGTTGTTTTTAAATCGAGTGATGGGAATGTGATCGCACAAATGGAAACTGGCGACTCAAAATTCGCGCCGGTTCGTGTCAATCAGGTGTATTTCAGAACTTCCTCGATGGTGGTGTGGCCGAGGTAGATGTTTCGCAGGCCGTCCTCGCGGAGGGTCTGCATGCCGAGCTCCATCGCCTTCTGTTTGATCACGACGGTCGGGGCCCGGTCGGTGATGAGTTCCCGGATGGGGTCGGTGATGTCGAGCAGTTCGTAGAGGCCTTTGCGGCCCTTGTAACCGCTGTTGCCGCACACCTCGCAGCCTCGGCCGGTGAAGAAATCCTTGTCCCCCAGTTCGTGGACCGCCACGCCGAGTTGGGTCAGGATGCTCTCGTTCGGCTCGTAGGAGGCCTTGCAGTTCTTGCAGATGGTCCGCACAAGTCGCTGAGCCAGAACACCTTCCAACGAAGCCGCGACTAGGAACGGTTCGCAACCCATGTCCACCAGACGGGTTACCGCACCGGGCGCGTCGTTGGTGTGGAGGGTCGAGAGCACCAAGTGACCGGTCAGCGAGGCCTGGATCGCGATCTGCGCGGTGTCCATGTCGCGCATCTCCCCCACCATGATCCGGTCCGGATCCTGACGGAGGAAGGCGCGGAGCACGCGCGGGAAGGTCAGGCCGATCCCCTCGTTCACGGGGATCTGGATGATGCCGTCGATGTCGTATTCCACCGGGTCCTCGGCGGTCAGGAGCTTGGCATCGATCGTGTTGATGCGCTGGAGCGCCGCGTAGAGGGTGGTGGTCTTGCCGGCACCGGTGGGGCCGGTCACGATGAAGATGCCGTTCGGCTTCTCGATGGTGTCGCAAATGTACTCGTAGATCGAGGGCGGCAGCGAGAGGGCTTCCAAGGAAAGGTTGACGGAAGAGCGGTCGAGAACGCGGAGCACCACCGACTCGCCGTACTGGGTCGGCAGGGTCGAGACGCGCATGTCCACCTGCCGGTCGCCGAACTGCTTCACGATACGGCCGTCCTGCGGCACGCGGCGCTCGGCGATGTTCATGTTCGACATCACCTTGATGCGCGAAATGATCGCCAGCGAAAGGTGCACCGGCGGCGGAGCCATTTCGTAGAGACTGCCGTCCACCCGGTAGCGGATCTTGAAGTCCTTTTCGAAGGGCTCGAAGTGGATGTCCGAGGCGCGTTCCTTGATCGCCTGGTAGAGCACCAGATCGACGTAACGGATGATCGGTGCCGAGTTCGCTTCGGCCTCGAGGTCCGCCTGGCTCATGGCGGCGTCCACTCCGGTCTGGAGCTGGCTCAGGATATCCTCCATCGCCTTGCCTTCCCCGCCGTAGCACTCGTTGATCTTCTGCTCGACCACGTAGTCCGGGGCGATCGCCAGAATGACCTCGCGACCGAGGGCGAAGCGCAGATCCTCAAGGGTCTGGGGGTTCATCGGGTCGACCAAGGCGACGTGAAGTCCCTCGGCGTCGAAATTCACCGGCAGCGCACCGTGGAGGCGGGCCATGCCGGCGGGAACGAGCGAGAGGAGCTGCTCCGGCGGGGTCCAGTTGCGCAGTTCGACCACCTGGGCACCCAGCTCGGATGCCACGACCGGCCACACGTCGTCGCGATGGTTGATCACTTGGAAGTCGGCGAGGATCTCCGCCGCCTCCTTGCCGCTGTTCTCCACCTCGGCGAGAATATCCTGCCCGAGCGAGCGGTCGATGAGGCCGCGGCTGATGAAAAGTTCGACGATCTGGTTGCTATCCATGGACCGGGTTTTAGAAAATCTAAGATTGGAAATTTGAAGGATGCGGGGTCCGGCTCAGTCGAGGTCGGACATGGTGACGTGGATGACCTCCTCGGGCGAGGTGAGACCGGCAAGCACCTTGCGGATCCCGTCGTCGCGCAGGGTGCGCATGCCGAGCTCGCGGGCGCGCTTGCGGAGCTGGCTGGAGGTCAGGTTTTCGTTGATCATGTGGCGCACCTCGTCATCGATCTGGAAGAGCTCGAAGATGCCGGCGCGGCCGCGGTAGCCGTTGCCGCGGCATTTGTCGCAGCCGACCGGGCCCATCACGCTGGATGCATCGTTGGAGCGGTTGTCGAAGCGCAGCGCCCGCGCCTCTTTTTCGGTGAGGACGTGCGGAGCCTTGCAGACCGGGCAAAGCTTGCGGACCAGACGCTGGGCGAGCACGGCGCGCACGGCGGAGGCGATCAGGAAGCGCTTGATGCCGATATCCGCGAGACGGGCGACCGCGGAAGGCGCGTCGTTCGTGTGGAGGGTGGAGAGCACCAAGTGACCGGTCAGCGACGCGTTGATGGCGATGTTCGCCGTCTCCGCGTCACGGATTTCCCCGATCATGATGATGTTCGGCGCCTGGCGGAGCATCGCGCGGAGCGCCGCCGCAAAGGTCATGCCGATGTCCGTCTTCACCATGACCTGGTTGATGCCGGGAAGCTCGTATTCCACCGGGTCTTCCACGGTGATGATCTTCTTGTCCGGCTTGTTGATGACGTTCAAACAGGCGTAGAGGGTCGTGGTCTTCCCGGAACCGGTCGGGCCGGTGACCAGGATGATGCCGTCCGGCAGGCCGATCAGGTTTTCGAAGGTCGCTTGGTCGTCCGAGAAGAAGCCGAGTTCCGGCAAGCCGAGCACGAGGGCGGACTTGTCCAGAATACGCATGACGATCGACTCGCCGTGGTTGGAAGGGACGGAGGAGACACGAAGGTCGATCTCCTTGTCTGCCATCTTCACCTGGATACGACCGTCCTGGGGCAAGCGCTTCTCGGCGATCGACATCGATCCGCTCATCACCTTCAGACGGGCGATGATGGCCGGCAGGAGCTTCTTCGGATGGTTGTCCACCTCGATCAGCTTGCCGTCGATGCGGTAGCGGATGCGGACGGAAGTCTCCAGCGGCTCGATGTGGATGTCCGAGCAGCGGTTCTTCATCGCCTCCGCGAGGAGGTTCTGAACCAGCCGGATGATCGGGGCATCGCCATCGGAGGCTTCCACCTCATGGCCGCCCTTGAAGTCCATCCCGGCGGCGTCATTCGTGGCACCGTAAAAGTCCTTCAGGAAAGACTGCACCGCATTGATCGGAGCGCAGACGAAATTGACCTCCCGCCCGATCACGTGGGGCAGGCTGTCCATGGTCTCGAAATCGAAGGGATCCGCCACGGCAACCGTCAGGAAAACCCCGTCGTCCGCCACCGGGATCGCCTTGTAGCGGCGCGCGATCTCGTCGGGAATGGCGCTGACCACATCGGGCGCGATGGCCATTTCGCCGAGGTCGATGGCCTCGATGCCCGCGTTCTGGGCGAGAACGGCACAAACCGTATTCTCCGAGAGTTCGGTTTCGCTGAGCAATTTCTCGATCACCGAACCGCCTTTGCGGCGCGCTTGATCGACCATTTCGGGGGCGACGGCTCCTGCCTCCACGAGCAGGTCTGCCAAGTAATCTTCGTTGGAGAACACGGGTTTTCGGGCCTTTTGGAAAATCAGGTGAAAGGTCGGGACGGCATTGTGCGCGCCCCGGCGTTCGCACATTGGTCAAGCGCGTCCCCCTTTGTCAACCTGCCGACCAAGCATCTGCAAGGAATCC
>CBFGPU010000364.1:0-4089 GCA_965650715.1 uncultured Haloferula sp.
TGGTTCGGCTATAACTCGCCCACCGGCTGGCTCCAGTATGACTTCGGCGCTGGCAACGCGCAGGTCGTCAAACGCTACACGATCAACAGTGCCGATGTGCCGTCGCGCGATCCGAAAGACTGGCAGTTCCAAGGCTCACAGGACGGCTCCAACTGGACCACCCTTGATACCCAGAGCGGCCAGACCTTCGCCATCAACATGGGGATGAACAACTACAACATCGCCAACACCACCGCCTACCGCTACTACCGGATCAACATCACGGCCAACAACGGGGCCACGGGAGTGGCAATCTCCGAACTGGGACTGTGGGGCGACAGCGGCCGCACCGTTCCCGACGGCACCTACCACCTCGTCAGCCGCTACAGCAACAAAGTGATGGCAGCGTTGAACGGCGGCACGACGAATGGCACGAAACTCGTCCAGTGGGGCCATAACGGCGGCGACGAGCAGAAGTGGACCTTCACCCACCTCGGCAACGGTCAATACAAAGTCACCGGCGTCGCCAGCGGCCGGGTGATGGATGTCTCCGGCGTCAGCACCGCCAATGCAGCGAACATCCACCTCTGGGATTGGTTGAACGGCAACAACCAGAAGTGGACCGTTACTCCGGTTGGCGATGGCTATTTCAGGGTGACGGCCGTCCATAGCGGTAAGGTGGCCGATGTCGAAGGCCCCAGCACCGCTGATGGAGCGGACGTTCATCAATGGGGCTACGTGAACGTGCTGAACCAGCACTGGCGGGTGTCCGCTGCTCCGTAGTTCCTCGCGGCTTATTCACAGCGCCGTCGCCGAATTCCGGTGGGTGACGGCGCTCTTTATCGATCCATCACCGGGTGACGTGGACCTGCCGAATTCGCGCTGATACAACTTCCAGACTTCCCTTGATTCATAGTATGTCGGGTATTTCGCAAACCATCCTCAGGCGCGCCGCGTTGGTCATGCCGCTGCTCCTTCTTGTCTTCGCCCTCGTGTCTCTCGGGGACGATGGAAACGAGGGGGAGGTGAAGATCAAGGTCCTCATCGTCGAGGGCGTGACGAACCACGCCTGGGAAAAACGGCTGAACATCGTCCGCGCGATCCTCGCCAAGGACGGCTCCTTCGAGGTGGATGTCACCGTGACGCCGACCGCCGCCGGGGATCCGGCGTGGGAGACGTGGCGGCCGAAATTCAGCGATTACGACGTGGTCATCTCCGGCTACAACAACCTCGGCGGAAAGCCCGCGTGGCCGCAGGAAGTGAAGGATTCCTTCGCCGCCTATGTCCACGGCGGCGGCGGTTTCTATGCCTTCCACGAGGCGAACAATTCGTTCGCCGAGTGGCCGCAGTACAACCAGATCATCGGGCTCGGCTGGCGCGACAAGAGCTTCGGCAAGGCAATCACCGTCAATGCCGACGGTTCCTTGAACGAGATCCCCGCCGGGTCGGGCGAAAACACCGGCCATGGCGCCCGCCAGGACGTGCCGGTCATCAAGCGTGGCGATCATCCCATCCACGCCGGACTGCCCGCGACCTGGATGGTCGCCGATATCGAGGTCTATCGCTACGCCCGCGGTCCCGCGGAGAACCTCACGGTGCTTTCCTATGCCGCGGATCGCGACGGCACCCGTTTTCCCATCGACTGGACCGTGGAGTACGGTGCCGGTCGTACTTACGCGAGCAGCTACGGCCACGTCTGGGGCGATGTCGCCGAACCGCCGGGAGCGCGCTGCGCGGCGTTCCAGACGGTCTTCGTCCGCGCGCTGAAGTGGCTTGCCAAACGCGATCCGGGCACTGCGGTACCCGCCGACTTCCCCACGCCGACGGCGACCTCGCTGCGGCCCTACGAGGAAGGGGTGAGCGGGCTCGATTCCTTGCCTGCGGTCAATCCCTTTAACAACGGGATCCTGCCCACCAAGCCCACGCCGGTGAACAGCGTGGCCGTCGAGCAGGCCTTCGCGAACCTCTCGTGGGACTCGCCGATCCAGATCTCTCCCTTTCCCGGCTCGACCGATCTGCTGGTCGCCGAGACGGATGGCCGCCTCTTTCGTCTCGCGGACGATGACGCGACCGCCACCCGCAGCCAGGTGCTCGATATCCGGGACCGCGCCTGGTACTACAATTGGACTAGCGGCGACAATGGCACGAAGCACGGGGGCATGCAGACCTTCGCCCTGCACCCGCGCTTCGGGGCGGGGGAGGGGAAGGACTTCATCTATGTCTTCTACCTGCACAACGAGAACGACGCCGCGACCGCCGGCAGCCCTTACTTCGACCGGTTGTCGCGTTTCACGTGGGACGCCGGCACCGCCTCGTTCGATCCCGCCAGCGAGCTGATCCTGATCAACCAGTACGACACCTCCAAGGGTCACGACGGCGGTGGCATGGTCTTCGGCCCGGACGGCTTCCTTTACATCGCCTTCGGCGACGAGGGGACCCAAGGGACCGGCGCGAACAACTACACGCAAAAGCTCGACGGCCGCGTCCGCTCGGGCGTCTGGCGGATCGATGTGGACCAGCAGGGCGGCAGCGTCAGCCATCCGATCGTGCGGCAGCCCTTCAACGCCTCGCCAACCGACGGCTCCTACACCCAGGGCTACTACATCCCTAATAGCAACCCGTGGGTGAACCCCGACGGCTCGGTGCTGGAAGAATACTACGCCATCGGCCTGCGCCAGCCGCATCGCATGACCCACGATCCCGCCACCGGATTCTGGATCGGCGACGTGGGCCACGAGACCCGCGAGGAAATCGACGTGCTCGACGTCCCCGGCCTGAACTTCCAGTGGAACTACAAGGAAGGCAACTCTGCCGGTTTCCGGGCCGCGCCATCGCCCCTGATCGGGACCGAGCGTACACCGGTCTTCGACTATAGCCATTCCGGTGCGGATTCGCTGGGGAACTGCGTGATCGGCGGCTACGTCTATCGCGGTTCCGCGATCCCTTTCCTGCAGGGGAAATACATCTTCGGCGACAATGGTTCGCAGGGGATCTACGCCCTCGACTACAACCCCGCCACCCGCACCGCGAACTCGGTGACGCGCATCGGCCAGGCCCGTGCGGGCAATATCTGGACCGGCATCTCCTCGTTCGGTCGCAATGCCGCGGGCGAACTCTTCGTCACGCAGATGGGAGCCGGGCAGGCGGGAAACGGCCGCATCTTCCGCATCCTGCCGGACACCGGCGCGATCCAGAATTCCATCTTCCCGGCGACGCTTTCAGCGACGGGACTGTTCAGCGATGTGCCCACGCTGACACCCGTTCCTTCGTTGATCCCCTACGAAGTGAACATGCCGCTCTGGTCGGACGGAACGGAGAAGCAACGCTGGTTGATGATCCCCGGTGACGGCTCTCCCGGCACCGCCGCGGAGAGGATTACCTACAGCGAAAGCGGCCGCTGGAATCTGCCGGTCGGCTCGGTGCTGGTGAAGAATTTCGCGCTGCCCGATGGCGGCGCGAAGCTTGAAACCCGTGTCCTCGTCCGCGGCAGCGATGGCGAGTGGGGCGGCGTCACCTACCGCTGGCGCAGCGACGGCAGCGACGCCGATCTTTTGGAAGAGGGCGCGAACGAGACGCTCAACATCGGCGGCGATACGGTGAACTACCTCTTTCCCGGTCGCGCGCAGTGCAACACCTGCCACTCGACGATCGCCGGTGGTGTGCTGGGTCTCACGACCCGGCAGTTCAACCGCAACATCCTTTATCCCGCCACCGGCCGCAGGGCGCACCAGATTGAAACCTTCAGCAAGCTCGGCCTGATCGAAACCAAGCTCAACGCGATTTCGTTGCGCAACACCCTGACGTCGGCGGACCGCGAGAACCCGGGCGTCAGCGATGAGAATTTCGTCCGCTCCTACCTCGACAGCAACTGCGCGCATTGCCACCTCCCCGGCGGCAACCGCGCGAACTTTGACGCGCGCCTGACCACGCCGCTCGCCTTCCAGAATCTCCTCTGCGGGATCGTCAACGATGATCTCGGCATCGCCGGGGCGCCGGGGGCGAACGGCCAGCCGTCGTTCGAAACCGCGTTTTCCGGGCGCGACCTGATCCTGCTCGTGGGCGGCCTGTTCCTGCTGTGGAAGGCGACCAAGGAAATCCACCAGGCGATGG
>CBFGPU010000365.1:0-4086 GCA_965650715.1 uncultured Haloferula sp.
CCCATAATGCGGCGCGACCCTCGACCCCTCTCCCTTCCGGCGCGCCTGCTTGCCATCCGTTCCCATGTCCATCGATATTGCCACCTCCCTTTCCGATCTTGCTGCCGATGCCGCCGCCGGCCTCAAAGAACATTTCGGCGTCGAGGCCACGGTGACCGCCGCCGCGCCCGGCCGCGTGAACCTCATCGGCGAGCACATCGATTATTGCGACGGCTTCGTGATGCCCTTTGCGATCGACCGCTACATCGTGATCGCCGCCAGCTTGAACGGGACCAACGAGGCCCGCGTGGTCACCGCGCTAGGCGGTGACCCGGCGATCCTGCCGCTGAACGTGCCGCAGGAGGTGACCGAGCCGAAGTGGGCGAACTACATCCGCGGCGTGTTCCAAGGCTTCCAGGACCGCGGGCATCACCTGCCGGGCTTCGATGCCTATGTGCTCTCCTCGCTCCCCCGCGGTGCCGGTCTCTCTTCTTCCGCCGCACTCGAGTGCTGCGTCGCCACCTTGCTCGAAGGGCTCCTCGACACCGTCCTGGATACCAAGGAAAAAGCCCTCCTCTGCCAGAAGGCCGAGCACGATTACGCCGGCGTGCCCTGCGGCATCATGGACCAGTTCGCCTCCGCCTTCGGCAAGGTGAACCGCCTGATCCTGATCGATTGCATGACCGGCGAGCCCGAGCTCGTGCCCTTCGAAAATCCCGATCTCACGGTGCTGATCGCAAACACGATGGTGCACCACGAACTCTCCGACGGCGGTTACGCCGCCCGCCGCAAGAACACCGAGGACGGCCTGGCGATGATCGGCAAGGCCTCGTGGCGCGAGGTGACGCCCGGCGACGTGGAAGAGGTTTGGGACAAGCTCGGCGATCCCGTGAACCGCCGCTCACGCCATGTGGTGGGAGAAATCGCCCGAACGATCGCGGCGGCGGAGGCGCTGGCGAAGAACGACTACGAAGCGCTCGGCCCGCTCATGGCCGCCAGCCACGATTCGCTGCGCGACGACTTCGAAGTTTCCTGCAAGGAGCTCGATCTCATGGTCGATATCGCCCGTGCCATCGGTCGCAGCGGCGGCGTGATCGGCGCGCGGATGACCGGCGGCGGCTTCGGCGGCTCGACGGTGACGCTTTGCGAGTCGCGTCATGCCGCGGACATCGCGGCGACGATGGCGGAGAAGTACGAAGAGGCGACTGGGATCAAGGCGCAGATTCTGGCGTCAAGGCCGGCGCAAGGGGCGCATCTGGTGTAGGGGAGGGGTGGACGTGAATGCCGGGGCAGGAGTGCCCCTCTCCTTAATGCTGCCGCCTCATGTGGAAGCGCTAAGGAGAGACGACACTCTTGTCGTCGGGGTTGGAGATGAAGGCCTGCAGCGGACTGCCTGAAAAAGAGTGGCCGACCGCTCCGCTTTCGGGGAGGGAACCGCAAGCCTCCGGCGCGGACGAAGAAAGGAGAAACGCGACTCCTTTCTTTCGCCCATCGGCAGTCGGAGACTGCCTTTCCTCTCCGACAGCGGAGCGGTCGGCTACTCTCGGATAAAAAAACCCGGAGGCTCTCGCCTCCGGGCTCTCCGGGGAAGGTTCCCCCAACGGGTGATCGTGCAGGAAATCAGGAACCGGGCTTCTCCTCGGCGGGCTTCGCCTGTTCCTTCTTCTCCTGGGGCTTCGGCTCGCGCTCGCGGCGCGGGCCGCCTTCACCGCGGGGGCCGCGCTGGCCGGGGCCGCCGGGGCGGAGATAGCGGAGATCCTCGCCCGCCTTCACGGCGGTCTGGATCTCCTCGCGGCTCAGCTTGCCGTCCTTGTCGGCGTCGTATTTCTCAACCAGGGCCTTGCGCTTCGCCTCGCGGGCTTCGTTCGCGGCCTTCTGTTCTTCCTCGTTGAGCTTGCCGTCCTTGTCCTTGTCGAATTCGGCGATCTCCTTCTTGCGGGCTTCCTCGCGGCGGGCCTGCATGGCTTCGCGCATCGCGCTGCGTTCGTCATCGCTGAGCTTTCCGTCGCCGTCCTTGTCGAATTCCTTCAGCACGGCTTCCGGAAGCTGGCGCGGTCCGCGGTTGGGGCGTCCTTCTTCCTGCTGGGCTTGGGTGACGGCGGTGCCGGAGATTGCCACGGCGAGCGCGATCCAAGTGATATTCGTCTTCATTGGTCTGATCGGTTGTGTGATTTGCTGATGGTCGACGGGTGGCCAATCCGTTGTTGGCAGGGAAACACGGGCCCGGCGGGAAGGTTGCGCGGCGGAATGAATTTGCCTCGGAGCGCGCCGCCGTCTTGGATTCGCGCGGATGCCAAACCCCGCGCCCGCGAATTCGAAACGAGCGACCTTCCTCCGCCGCAGCGCGAGCACGCTCGGGCTCTGGGCCGTGGTGGCGGCGGCACTGGCCAGCCGGCAGGCCTTGGCCTATCTCGGGCTGGTCGGGGTGCTGGCCCTGATTTCGACCCGCGAGTACTTCCAGATGCTCAAGGCGGGCGGGGTGAAATGCTTCCCGCGCTACGGCATGCTGCTGGCGGTGGTGTATTCGGGGGTGCTGTATTGGATGCTCGTCGGAGCGCCTGGTGCGGATGAAACCACCCTCGTCGGAGGGCTGGCCGACGCGCGGGCCCGCGGTAACGCAGTGGTCACGATCAACCCCTTCGCCGGGGTGCCCGAGTGGTTCGACGGCGCGGCCATCTTCGCGGCGCTGGCGGGAGCCTTCTTCCTGCAACTGCGCTACCCGATCCGCGGGCTGGAGGCCTTGCAGGCGGTGGCGGTGAATCTGCTCGGCTTCGTTTACCTGGCCTTCTTGTTCAATTTCGCGGCGCGGCTGGTCTTCCTCGTGCCCGGCCCCGGCCAGGTCCCCGGCGCGATGCTGCTGCTGTGGATGATCGCGGTGACGAAGTTCTCCGACATGGGCGCGTACATCGTCGGATCGATGATCGGGAAGCACAAGATGATCCCGCACGTGAGCCCGGGGAAGACCTGGCAGGGCTTCGGCGGAGCGATCCTGTTCGCGCTGCTCGCGGGCTGCGGGCTGTATGGGTATTTCCGCGAGGACATGCCGAGCTTCGCGACCGGCCTGCACGTGCTGGGCGATTGGCCGCACGTCATCGGCTTGAGCATCGTGCTGTGCCTGCTGGCGGTGGTGGGCGATCTTGCGGAGAGCGTACTGAAGCGCAGCCTGAACGTGAAGGATTCCGGGCAGATGCTGCCGGGGATCGGCGGGGCGCTCGACCTGATCGACAGCCTCTGCTTCACCGCGCCGGTCTTGTATTTCTATCTCAAATGGACGTTGTCGGTCTGAAGGACGCGCCGCGGCGCAAGAAGGTGGTGCTGCTCGGGTCCACCGGCTCGATTGGATGCTCGACGCTGGAGGTCGCGCGCTTGTTGCCGGAGCGGGTCGAGTTGATCGGTCTGGCGGCAAACGGCAGCGTGGAGGCTCTGGCGAAGCAAGTGCATGCGACCGGCGTGAAGCACGTGGCACTGCACGATGCGGGGCGCGTCGATGAACTCCGCGCGCTGCTTCCCGCGGACGTGACGATCTATCCGGGCCCGCAGGGCTTGGTGGAGTTGGCGACGCTGGAGGAGGCGGAAATGGTCCTCGTCGCCATCGTCGGCACCGCGGGCTTGCACCCGGCACTGGCGGCGATCGAGGCCGGCAAGGATCTGGCCGTCGCCTCGAAGGAGATCCTGGTGATGGCGGGCGAAGTCGTGACCGCCGCCGCCGCACGCAAGGGCGTGAAGCTTCTGCCCGTGGATAGCGAGCACAACGCGATCTTCCAGTGCCTTGACGGGCATCGCGGCGGCGAGAAGGAGGTCTCGCGCCTCATTCTAACAGCATCCGGCGGACCCTTCCGTTGTCTCCCCGCGGAGCAACTTCCGCAAGTCACGCTGGCGCAGGCGCTGAAGCATCCGACTTGGGAGATGGGCCGGAAGATCACGATTGATTCGGCCACCCTCTTCAACAAGGGCCTGGAGATGATCGAGGCCCGCTGGCTGTTCGGGATCGGCATGGAGCGCATCGACGTGACGGTGCATCCGCAGAGCATCGTGCACTCGATGGTGGAGTTCGTGGACGGTTCGGTGCTGGCGCAGATGAGCAAGACGGACATGTGCTTCCCGATC
>CBFGPU010000366.1:0-4069 GCA_965650715.1 uncultured Haloferula sp.
CTTCGGGGTTTCGTCGGCGGCGAATGCCTGCATTCCGGCGGAAAGCGCGAGCCAGGCGAGAATGGAGATCCGTTTCATCATGGAGGCGATCCTAGGCGATACGGGCCGGTCCTCAACGAGATATCGGCCCATCGCGCCATCGACAGCGGGGCGGGGCGGGGGCATCCTCCCGGCGTGAAGCCAACCGATCTGACCCTGCTGGGCCATTCCGAGAACCGTCTGCCGGCCAGCCCGGACGAGGCGAAGCTGGAGACTTTCCCCAATTGCCGCCCCGGCCGCCGCTTCTGGATCACCTTGGACTGCCCGGAATTCTCCTCCCTCTGCCCGGTGACGGGCCAGCCGGACACGGCTCATCTCGTGATCCGCTATGTCCCCGGCGAGCGCTGTGTGGAGACGAAGTCCCTGAAGTTTTACCTCGCTTCCTTTCGCAACCTGCCCGCCTTCAACGAGGAGATCGTGAACCGGGTGCTCGACGATCTGATCGCCGCGATGGCCCCGCTGGAAATCGTGGTGAACGGCAAGTTCTCGCCGCGCGGGGGAATCCAGCTCACCGCGGAAGCGCGGTGCCCGGAGGGCTGAAGGTCCAAGTGAGAAGTTCGAAGTGCCAATGAAGACGGTAGTGTTGCTCAGCGGCGGGATGGACTCGGTGACCGCCTTTTACGAGGTGATGCGGGAACACGAGGTCGTCGCCGCACTGTCGTTCGACTACGGCTCGAAGCACAACGCACGCGAAATCCCTTTTGCCAAACTGCACGCGGAACGAGTGGGTGTCCCGCACCGGACGATCGACCTCGCTTTCATGAACGAGTGCTTCGCTTCCGACCTCCTGAAGAGCGGCGGCGACATTCCCGACGGCCATTACGCGGAGGCGAACATGAAGCGGACCGTGGTGCCCTTCCGCAACGGAATCATGCTGGCGATCGCATGTGGCTTCGCGGAAAGCGTCGAGGCCGAGGCCCTGGCAATTGCCGCGCACTCCGGAGATCACGCGATTTACCCCGACTGCCGCGAACCCTTCATGCGGGGAATGGCGTCGGCGATGGAGGAGGGCACCTACGCCCGCATCCGGCTCATGCGTCCCTTCATCGCGATGGACAAAACCGCCATCGCCCGCCGCGGGGTCGAACTGGGTATCGATTTCTCCGAAACCTGGTCCTGCTACAAGGGCGGCGAGATCCATTGCGGGACCTGCGGCACCTGCGTCGAGCGGCGGGAAGCCTTCATCCTCGCGGGAATCGCGGACCCCACGGCTTACCTCGCGACGCCGGAGATTCCGGCTGCCCCGCTCTGAGCCTGCCTATTTCTTCGCGGTATAACGCGCCGGGCCTTCGGAGGGTTTCGGAATGTGCATCATCTGGTCGTAGTCGCCCTCTTCGCAGCAGCGCACGAAGCCTTCAGCATAGCTCTTGAGCTTGTCCCAGCATTCGCGGATCTCCTTCGCTTCCTTCGAGCTAATCGAGTGGTCGATCGCGGCGGCGGAGATCTGCTGGAGCAGCACGGAAAACTGGCTGATGATCTCGTTCGTCGCGGGCAGCACCTGGTAGCCCTTCTCGCAGTGGCTTTGCGGGTTGCGCACGAAGTACCCGCCAGTCTGTTGGCACAGCCATTCGATCACGCCGAGATCGCCGCTGAGTTCGACGATCTTCATCAAGCGGTCCAGCGGGTTGCGGCTGCCGCTGCCGTCGTCGCTCTGCTTTTCCGCCCACTTGTAAACCAGTGAAAGAGAGATCCCGAGGTCCGCCGCTACGGCCTTTGGACTGGTTTTTGCAAATGCCCGGCGCAGCACTTCATGGCTTTCCATGGGCCGGACCCTAGCAGGGACTTTGGGCAAGCAAATCCGAAATTGTAATGACTCACGCCAGAACCGCTTCCGCCGCGGCAAGCGAGGCGGCGGCGATATCTTCCACTTCCGCCACCGATTCGACCTTGGCGAGCCGCTGCCGCAGCTCCTTG
The DNA here is from genome assembly GCA_965650715.1 of uncultured Haloferula sp. GTDB lineage: Bacteria > Verrucomicrobiota > Verrucomicrobiia > Verrucomicrobiales > Akkermansiaceae > Haloferula. The sequence goes on from CBFGPU010000366.1 coordinate 1,954, forward strand.
GCACCCGGAAAGCCCTTGCAATAAGCCATCAGGCGGGCCCGCATCGACATCATGGCGTGCCTTTCCGCGCCATATCTGGCACTTGTCACGGCCAGCCGGCAGTGGCGCAGGACCAGCGCCCAACGTTCTTCGAGCGGGACCGCTGGCAGGGTCTCGCCGGTTTGGAGAAAATGTTTCGCCTCCCGGAACACCCAGGGGTTTTGCATGGCGGCGCGCCCGATCATGATGCCGGAAACCGCCGTCTCCCGCTTCCGCCGGGCAAGGTCCTCGCCGCTTGAAATGTCCCCGTTGCCGATCACCGGGATCTTCACCGCCCGGGCGCAGGCATCGATCACCTCCCAGTTCGCGTCGCCGGAATAGCCCTGCGAGCGGGTCCGGCCGTGGACGGCGATCGCTTCCATCCCGCAATCCTCGAGAATCCGGCACACCTGGACGGCGTTGATGGTCCTGTCATCCCAGCCGATCCGGATTTTTGCGGTTACCGGGACTTCGCCCGCCACGCCGTTTCTCACCCCGGAGGCCACCGAGGCGAGGGTCGGGCAATCCTTGAGCAGGGAAGAGCCGCCGTTTTTCGCGACCACCTTGTTCACCGGGCAGCCGAAATTGATGTCGATGAAGTCCGGGCGCTTCCAGGTGATGATCTTCTTCGCCGCCTCGCCCATCCGCTCGCCGTCGCCGCCGAAGAGTTGCACGCCCACCGGCCGCTGTTCCTCGGTGAACTCGGTGTACTTCCGCGTCCGCTCATCGGCCTGCATGATTCCCTCTGCCGAGACGAACTCGGTGACCATCACGTCCGCGCCCAGTTCCTTGCAGATCTGGCGGAAGACCACGTCGGTCACCCCGGCCATCGGGGCCAGATAGAGAGGGAACGATCCGTTTTGGAACCAAGGGAGCACGCCCGGAGCTTAAGGTCCCGATGCCGAAGTTCCAAATGCAAATGCCGGGGCCGATGCGGCTTGCCCTGGCCGCCGCCAGCCCGTTTTCTAACGATATGGGGTGTGCGCCGGTGCAGGCTCCTCACTTGGAATCCGCATGAAACGCATCGCCCTCCACTGGCAGATTCTTGCCGCACTCCTGCTTGCCACGCTTACGGCCACTGCGTTCCGCGGGATCTTTCCGGAGGGTGAGCAACCCGAATTTATCCGAGGAGCGATCGAGCTTTGCAAGCTGGTCGGCGATCTGTTCCTGCGGGCGCTCAAGATGATCATCGTGCCACTTATTGTCACATCTGTGGTCGGCGGCATCGCGGGGTTGAAGGAAGCGGAGGGCTTCGGGCGGCTCGGTCTGAAGACGATGGGCTTTTACATGTCCACGGGGCTGCTCGCGATTTTGCTGGGGCTCTTCCTCGTGAACACGATCCAGCCCGGCTTCGGGCCGGATGGTGCTCCCAACCAAGAAATCCGGGATGCCTTCCTGCACAAGACCGGGGTGAGTTCCGGCGACATGGCGAAAGTGGCGGCGGCATCGGGCAACGTCCCGGAAGGGAAGGGGATCTGGGCGAGCGTCTCGGGGATATTCCGCTCGATGTTGCCGGAGAACGTGTTTGCCGCCGCGTCTTCGAACGAGTCGGTGCTCGGGGTTTTGATTTTCAGCCTGATCTTCGCGGCGGCGGTCACGCGGCTGCCGCAGGAGCAGGGGAAATACCTCCGGGGCTTTTTCACCGCGGCCTCGGAAGCCGTGGGCATCATCGTGCACTGGATCATGGCCTTCGCGCCCATCGGGGTCTATGCGCTGATCCTGCCGGTGGTTTATCAGACCGGTTTCGGTGTATTCGCCAATCTCGGGAAATACATCGTCACGGTGTTGCTGGCGCTCGGCTTGCACCTGACGGTGACCATGCCGCTGATCCTGATGCTGGCCGCCCGGGTGAATCCGCTGAAGCATTTCCGCGCGGTGAGGGAGGCGTTGATCATGGCCTTCTCCACCTCGTCATCCGCCGCCACGCTGCCGTTGACGATGGAGTGCGTGCGGGACCGGGTGGGGGTTTCGCCGCGGGTTACATCCTTCACGCTCCCCATCGGGACGTCGATCAACACCGATGGTACCGCCCTCTATGAATGCGTGGCGGTGATGTTCGTCGCGCCGTTGATGCAGCTTATCCTCTTCGGCTATGCCG
>CBFGPU010000367.1:0-4065 GCA_965650715.1 uncultured Haloferula sp.
GCTTCGAGTTCGCTGGAAACCTTGTCGGTTTCCAGGGTCACGAGAACCTCGCCCTTGCGGACGGCATCGCCGTTCTGCTTGTGCCAGCGGGCGACATTGGCGGAAGTGATGGATTCGCCGGCGGCGGGAACTTTGACTTCGAGGGACATGGAGAGGAAATGACTAATTTACTAAGCACTAATGACTAAACCAGCAAGTGACGGAGCGGATCAGGCGGTGAAGGCCCCTTCGATCAGTGCTTTTTGTTCGGCGTAGCTCTTCGCTTTCGAGCCGGCGGCGGGGCTCGAAGCACGTCCGCGGCCGGAATAGCGTACCCGGCGGTCGAGCACCTTTTCCAAGCGCGGGAAGATGTAGGACCACGCACCCATGTTAAGCGGTTCCTCCTGGCACCAGACGAACTTCGAGGCGGCGGCATACTGGCCGACGAGGGCGCCCACCAGTTCATCGTGGAAGGGATAGAGCTGCTCGATCCGCAGGATCGCCGTGTCGGTGATGTTGTGCTCCTGCCGGTAAGCGGCGAGGTCATAGTACACCTTCCCGGTGCAGAAGATCACCCGGCTGACCTGCATGGGGTCGTCGTGGTGCAGCGGATCCGGCAGCACTTCCTGGAAGCAGGAACCTTCGAGGAAATCGGCCTCGGTGGAGACCGCTTCCGGACGGGTGAGCAGGCTCTTGGGCGTCATCAGCACCAGCGGCTTGCGGAAGGGGCGCATCTTCTGCCGGCGCAGCGCGTGGAAGTACTGGGCCGGGGTGGTGAAGTTGCCGACGATCATGTTCTTGCCGGCGCAGAGCTGCAGGAAGCGCTCGAGACGGGCGCTCGAGTGCTCGGGGCCCATGCCCTCGTAGCCGTGCGGGAGCAGCAGCACGAGGTCGGTCGGCGTCTGCCACTTCGACTCCGCAGAGGAGATGAACTGGTCGATGATCACTTGCGCGCCGTTCGAGAAGTCGCCGAACTGGGCTTCCCACATGGTCAGCATGTTGGGCGCGCCGATGGAGTAGCCGTAATCGAAGCCGAGGACCGCGAACTCCGAAAGGAAGGAGTTGTAAACGCAGAACTTCGCTTGCGTGGGGCTCACATGCTCGAGCGGGATGTAGCGGGCGCGCGACTCGGAATCATAGAACACCGCGTGGCGCTGCGAGAAGGTGCCGCGGCGGCAGTCCTGGCCGGAGAGGCGGACCTGATGGCCTTCGGTGAGAAGGGCACCCCAGGCGAGGGATTCGGCAAAGGCCCAGTCGATCGGGCCGCCGTTCTGCATGGCTTCCTGGCGGCGCGGGATGAAGCGCTTGGCCAGGGTCGGGTGCAGATTGAAACCTTCCGGCACGGTGGTCAGCACGCGGCCGACGTGCTGGAGGATATCGCGCGAGATCCCCGTCGGCACCGGCGCGTGATTGTATTCCGGCTGCTCTACCGCCGTCGATCCGCTGAAGACGCTGCGGTCGCCGGCGGCCTGCAGTTCCAGCATTTTGGCATGGCCCGCTTCGAAGCGGTCCCAGATGTCCTTCTCGATCTGGTCGGCCTGTTTCTGGGTCAGCACGCCTTGCTCGACGAGCTGCTTCTTGTAGATCTGGCCGATCGTCTCGCGCTCCTGGATATGCTTGTAGATGTGCGGCTGGGTGAACGCGGCCTGGTCGGTCTCGTTGTGGCCCTGGCGGCGGTAGCAGTACATGTCGATCACCACGTCGCGGCCGAACTTCTGGCGGAATTCGAGGGCGAACTGGGCGGCCCAGTAGAGCTCCATCGGCACCTCGCCGTTCACGTGCAGGATCGGGGCCTCGATCATCTTCGCCACGTCCGTCGCGTAGGCGGAGGAGCGGGCGTCGGCCGGCATCGTGGTGAAGCCGATCTGGTTGTTGATGATCAGGTGGATCGTGCCGCCGGTGCGGTAGCCGGGAAGCTGGGAAAGGTTCAGTACTTCCGCCACCGAGCCCTGGCCGGCGAAGGCGGCATCGCCGTGGAGGAGGATCGGCAGGACGCGCTTGCGGTCCGTCTTCACGCCGTCGTCGCCGATCAGGCGCTGGCGGGCGCGTGCCTTGCCCTCGACCACCGCGTTCACGGCCTCGAGGTGGCTCGGGTTGGCGGCCAGGCTCACGCGGACCTTGCCATCGGCAAGCTCGCGGACGCTCTCGTAGCCGAGATGATACTTCACGTCGCCATCGCCCGCGACGAGGTCCGGCATGTAGTTCGGCGTGAATTCGTAGAGGATGGTGGTCAGCGACTTGCGGACGAAATTCGCCAGCACGTTGAGGCGGCCGCGGTGGGCCATCCCCATCTCGATCTCGAGCACCCCTTCGGAGGGGCATTTCTCAAGGATCGCATTGAGAAAGACCATCGCCCCCTCCCCGCCTTCCAGCGAGAAGCGTTTCTCGCCGAGGAACTTCTTGCCGACGAAATTCTCGAAGCTGTCCGCCTCGATCAGCCAGCCGAGCGCCTTCGCCTTTCGCTCCGCCGGATCCTCGCCGCGCAAGGCATGAGCCTCGATCTGCTCGCGCACCCAATGGCGCACGGTGGTATTGTGAATGTGGGTGAACTCGAAGCCGATGTAGCCCGAGTAGGTGGCCTCCAAAGCGGCGACCATGTCGCGCAGCTTCATCTTCGCGCCGTCGCGGAAGAGCGGGTTGGAGGCTTCCTTGTCGAGATCCTCCTCGGTGAAACCGAACTGCGACAGGCTGAGGCGCGGGTTGCGCTCGGGCCCGCTCAGCGGATTGATGTGCGCCTGGGTGTGGCCGAGGGCGCGGAAATTATAAACCAAGCTGACCACCTTGCCATAAAAGGCGAGCTGGCCCTCGCTCGGCGCGGGCTCCGCGGCAGGTGCCGGAGCCGCCGCGGTCGCGGGAGCGGCAGCCGCCTCCCCGCGTGGCCGGAGCTGGGCGACCCCCAGTTCGAAGCCTTCGAAAAAGGCCGCCCAAGTGGGGTCGACCGAGCGGGAATCCGCGCACCACAGCGCGTATTGTTCCTCCAGCAAGTCCGCATTGAAGCGGGCGGAAACCGACGATTTCATGGACGGTAGGTTCGGGTGTCGGCTGGAGTTCGCGGAAATTCCCGCTTGGCCCCTCGCGCGCAGCGCTTAGGTAAGAGGCCGTCTGGAAACCGTCAACGCACAAGGCCGGTTTTTCCGGGAATTCCAGTAATCGCCGTTATTCCAGCCATACATCGTATTCCATGATCGAAGTCCGGGAACTAACCAAGAGCTTCGCCCGCCACACCGCGGTCAAAGGCATCGATTTCAGCGTCCAGAAGGGAGAAATCGTCGGCTTCCTCGGGCCGAACGGCGCCGGCAAGACCACGACGATGCGGATGCTCACCGGCTACCTGCCCCCGACCTCCGGCAGCGCGATGATCGCGGGCTACGATATTTTCCGCCAGTCGCTGGAGGCCCGCCGCTGCATCGGCTACATGCCCGAGAACGTCCCGCTCTACGAGGACATGCGGGTGCGCGAGTTCCTCAAGTACCGGGCCTCCCTCAAGGGCCTCTCGAACCGCGACGGCCGCCGCCGCGTCAACGAGGTGATCGAGGTCTGCGGCCTCGAAGGAGTCCGCCGCAAGATGATCAAGGTGCTGTCCAAGGGCTACCGCCAGCGGGTGGGACTGGCCGACGCGCTCGTCCACGAGCCGCAGCTGCTGATCCTCGACGAGCCCACCAACGGTCTCGACCCGAACCAGATCCGCCAGATCCGCGACCTGATCAAGCGGCTCTCCGAGAACCACACGATCCTGCTTTCCACCCACATCCTGCACGAGGTCGAGATGACCTGCGGACGCGTGATCATCATCGACGGCGGCCAGATCAAGGCTCAGGACACCCCGCAGAACCTGGTGGCAGGGATGCGCGCGGCGGGCCGGGTCCATGCCGAGATCTCGGGCGATCCCGCCGTGATCGCTCCCGCCCTGCAGCGGATGGACCACGTCAAGCGCGTGACCCACGAACCGCTGGAAGAGGGTTGGACGCACTACGAGATCCTCGTGGACTCCGGCACCGACGCCCGCGAGCGCATCCACGAACTGATCTCGCAGTACGGCTGGGCCCTGCGGAGCCTGCACCGGAAGGACGCGACGCTGGAGGATGT
>CBFGPU010000368.1:0-4055 GCA_965650715.1 uncultured Haloferula sp.
CGCGTCGAACTGTTCGCCAACACCTCCAACGACCCGAGCGGCCATGGCGAGGGCCAGACTTACCTGGGCTTCGTCAACGTGCTGACCGACGGCAGCGGCAACGCCAGCTTCTCGACCACGCTCTCGGCCACGGTGGCAGCGGGCGCCTTCATCTCGGCCACGGCCACGCGCTCCAACAGCACATACACCACGTTCAGCGACACCTCGGAGTTCGCGCGGAGCGTGGTAGCGGCCTTCCGGATTGTCAAAGGGGAAGGGTCGCCCGTTGCGGCGGCTCGTGGGATGCGGTCGTCCCTGAAGTTCCGGAAATTTCCCACCCCAAAGATCTGTTTCATTAAACAAAAAATCGCCAGATCTTAACTAATAATCTCCCCTAAGAAATGACTCGCGCTATCCGCGGAGCCGCGCCAGAGCCGCGAATACCCTGCTTCTCACCCGCGTGGAAATTTATAAAACCTGTTAACCGTTATTGACCCTTGGATCATCAATTGTTACTAATTAACTGACTTCCCCGTTGTTTGCCCTTCCTCCCACGCCGCGATGAATTTCGATCCCGTGCACTTGCGTGCGTTCACCGCCCTCATGAACGAGGGCTCGGTGAGCCGCGCCTCGCTGGAGTTGCGGACGAGTCCTTCGAACGTGCGCCGCATCTGGCAAAGCCTCGAGGAACAATTGGGAGACCGGCTGTTTGTCTCCCATGAAAACGGGGAAGCCCGCCCGACACCCGCCGCGAAGCTCTTGGATCGCGAGATGACCGCGTTGCTGGAGGAAATGCGGCGTTTCGAAGCGTCCGTGCAGCGGATCCACCGCAACGGGCGCACGCTACGATTGGGCGCGGACCGCAATGTCTTCAATACCCGGCATTTCGGCCGCCTCTTCAATGCCCTCCGGAATGACAACCGGTTCCGGATCTCCTTTGTCGAAGTCGGCGGCGACGACGGCCGGGCCGCGCTCGAGGCAGGCTGCTGCGACATGTTGTTCGCCTTGGACGGCACCCCGGGGCGGCGCTTCGAATCCCGCAACCTGCCGCCGATGCGGTTCGATGTGGCTTGTGCCCGACCCCGCGAGGGCGAACCCGTCCTGAGCCCCAGTTCGCTCGCCAACTTGAAATGGTCGCTTGCCGATTTCGCGACGAACTCGCTGGCCATGGACCGGTTGCGAAAAATCGAAGCCGGAGGAGCCGGCAGCGGCAGGCTGTGCTCCCAGTTCCAGTTCATGCGCTGGGCGGAGGAGCGTCCGGAGGGCGATACCGAAGCGATCGTTTGCGTGCAACCCGCTTCCTTCAGCCGGTCCCCGCAAGTCAGCTTCATCCCGCTCGAATCCGTTGCCGGATTTCCCCTCTGCGTGACCTATCTCAGGCAGCATCCCTACGAGTTCCTCCCCGTCATCACGGATCAGATGGAGCGGGCCTTGAAAACTCCTCCCGATGGATCCCGATCTTCCTTGTCTTGAGACGTTCGTGATCCTGGCGGAACGCGGCAGTTTCTCGGAGACCGCGGCTATTCAGGAGATCAGCCAGCCCGCTGTCAGCCAGCGCATCGCCAAACTCGAAGCCAGCACCGGGCTGCGGCTTTTCCTGAGGACCCACGAAGGGCTGATACCGACCCGCGAAGGCAAGGAACTGCTCGAAATCGCGCGCCGCATCGTGGCCGAACACGAGCGCCTGGGCACCCGGATGGACCGGCACGTGCGGGAGATCAAGGGCATCGTGCGGGTCATGGTCGACCGCTCGATCGCCGGCGAACGGGTGGCGGACCGTCTGCGCGCGAACGGTGAGGACGAGATCGAGATCGTGCATCCCGACGGATTCCCGGACTGGATCGAGGCCTTGGAACACTACCAGATCGATATCGCCGTGACCGGCACCTTTCTCCAGGCGGGTCATGTGGCTTCCCTGCAGAGGGTGGAACTGGATCGCCAACGGGGGACGACGCTGGCATGGAACCGGGTCTATTTCGATTTCGATCCCGAGCGCCTGCTTTTCCCGGAAATCCTCCGCTCCACCATCCTGGTCCCGAGCGAGAAGCTGATCCCCGGATATCTTCCCTTTCTGGAATGCTGGTGCTCGGAGTCCTACGGTTTGCTGCCGCCGGACTTGGTCTCCTTCGACGACGAAATCTCCGCGCGCGAGGCCTGTCTCTCCGGCCTCGGCGTGCTCGTTTTCCCGGGAGAAGCGGATGCGCGGATGCAGATCGAGACGGCCGGTTTGGGGATGGTGAGGAGCTTCGAGTTCCTGCTGCCGGATGCCTTCACCTACGCGATCCACCTGCGGACCGGGGAAATGGGCCCGAAGGTTCTGGATACCGCGATGACGATCAAAGAAGTTTACAGGGAGAGAACTTCTTTGCAGGCAACAACTTAACTTTCACTTATAGCCTGATAAGTAGAAAGTTCAACCTGTCATTTGTGGCAACGGCAAAGGGGTTCGAGGGTCGCCGTTGCTATGAAACGCTGTTTATCCCTTACGCTTGTATCAATCACCGGCTTCGCGTCCTCCCTAAGGGCAAGTGAAACCGTCGTCGACGGGTCCAGTTATCCCGGTCTCTTCGGACCTGTGGACGATGTGACGGTCGTCGCTGCCGCCATTCCTTCCGGCACGCCCCTCGCCGTGCAACTCGGTGGCAACGCCTCAGGAGCCCTCGGGACGTATTGGACGGCCCAGGCGACCGGTGGTGCGGTGCTGGGTTCAAATCTTCTCGGCGAGATCCGGCTGGCCGAAACGGGTGCCCAGGTCGAGCTGACGGGCTCGACGCTGCGCTTTGACCTCAGCAGCAGCCCGGGAGCGATCCTCTCCGAGCTGGGGGTGGGCCTGGGGCTGTCCCTGACCTGGAATGCGACCGCGACCTTCAACGCCGAGAACAACGAGTTGGCCCTCGCGCCCGACACCGTGTACCGGGTCAGCTTCGACGTCGATAGCGGCAGCGGCCTGCTGAACTCGGTCCTCTCGATCTCGCCGTCATTCGGCGTGGAACTGCTCGACGGCGCCAGCGTGCCTGCGGGCTATGTGGGAGGAGGCACCTTGGCAAATATCATCGGGCTCGAACAGATCGAGGTGGTAGGAGCTCCCGAAGGCACCGGGCGGGTCACCGCCCAATTCCGCACCGGCTCCAGCGTTTCCACGGCCCCGGCCCGCCTGCGTTTCACGGGATCGGCGACGCTCCCGGCATCGATCAGCGACGTCGGCACGAATTTCGCCACGGTCTCGAACCTCACCGTGGTCGAAGTCGATCCCTACACCGTGTGGGTGGAGGAGAACGACGTGGACGAAAGCATGCAGGATCCGAATGCGGATCCGGATAGCGACGGCAAGCCGAACAGCCAGGAGTACGCGCTGGCGACTGATCCGAATTCGGGCGGCCACGACGACGTGGACTTCCGGATCGGCGATCCGGACGGGGGCGGCTCGCAGACTTCCGCTTTTGTCATGACCATTCCGGTTCGAGCCGGGGCCCAATTTTCCACCGACGGGGGAGACCTGGTGGCTGCAAAGGACGGCGCGAACTACCGGGTGGAAGGATCCTACGAGCTGATGACCTGGAACCTCGCGATCTCCGAAGTGACGGCCAACCAACCTTTCGTTTCGAACTTGCCCGCCCTTCCGGTCGGCTGGGAGTACCGGTCTTTCCGGCTCCCGGACCAGACCCCGGACACACCCAGGGCTTTCATTCGCGTGAAATTCGACTGACCGGTGAAAAGGCGGCCCGTGTCCCGGGGCGGACCGGGCCGTGAACCTTCTCCCGAGCGGTTGCAGAAAGATTCCCCGGGAAGTGCACCCGGGGGGACAGCAAGCGCCGGAGCCGGGGTGCCTTCGGTCTCCCCGTCTCCGGTGCCCAACCGGGGAAACCTCCGTGATCGCGTAGGTTTAGACTATTCATTCTTATTTACTTATAAGAAAAAAGTCCCGCTGCCATGTTGAACATGGTTGGCTGCTCCGGCATGGTGCGCAGTGCATGAAATGCTGCGCACCCCTCCTCGCTGCAGCGCTGGTCGCCACCCTTGGAATCTCCCATGGCCAGACGCTTGTAGACGGCTCCAACTACCCGGGGCTTTTTGGA
>CBFGPU010000369.1:0-4047 GCA_965650715.1 uncultured Haloferula sp.
GGAGAGATCCGCCCCGGGCTTCGCGAGCAACTCCGCCAGGGACTCCGCGCCCCGTGCTCCCGCGGTTGTGGCGAGGAGGAGGACGAGAAGAACGAAGCGCAGGCGCGGGCGGCCGGTGATGAGGTAGGGCTCCATGTCACCAGAGGGTCGGGGAAGGCAAGGGGCGAACGGCGGATTCAGGGATCCGGCTCGAAGAGGTTTCTGCCTCCGTGGGAGTCGGGAGGCGTCGTGGAATCCGTTTCTTCCACGGGCACTTCCTCCACCGGCTGCTGCGGCTCTTGTCCGGGCAGCGCGGTCATCCCGCGTTCGGGCACGACCTCGACGATCTCTCCCGGAATCGCTTCATCCAGTTGGCGCGTGAGACCGCCGATGATCTCCTCCCAAATCAGAAGATCGCCGATGGTGCGCTCGATCAACTCGTCGGATTGTTCCGTGTCCAACTCCTTTTGAACCAGCTCCTGCTCCTGCGGCTTGTCCAAGGGCGCTTCCGAAGCGGCCTCGCCCTCCGCCGGTGCCGAGCGCGCATGACTGCCGCTGACGATGCGCATGCCGGGATCATACGACTGCGACCCCCGGACCAGGATCGGGAAGATCCGCGCCTGCTGCTCGGCGGTGAGATCGAGCTGCTCGGTGAGGACGCCGAGTCGGCGCAGGGCGAAGGATTCGACGAGTCGGGCGCGCTGCTCCAGCTCCCGGCGTTGCGGATGAGCGGTATCCACTTCCACCTTGAGATCCTTGCGAAGGGCCGCGGTCGTGGAGGATTGGAGAGTGCTCGTGCCTTCCCTGCCGTCCGTGACGGAACGGATCGCTCCGCCAGCGAACGGAGACGGGCTTTGCAAGTCCCGCGTGCTCGTCGTCCGGATCACCGGCTTGCGGGAGGACCGCACCCCCGCGGCTTCCGTCGCGGATTCATCGTCGTGGGTCACGACGAAGACCAGCGTGCCCGCAACGACGAGCATCACGACTCCTGAAATGAAATTCAATCGGTGGTGCATGGGGGCAGGGTTCAGGTTTTTGGCCGCAGGGCCTCGATTCTCTCGTCGAGCGTCCGCTTCTCTTCCTTGAGCTTCGCGGCATTTTCCTCGCCGAGTTGCGAGATCAAGCGTTCGTAAAGTTCCGAGATCCGTTCGTGATAGATGAGGATCGTTTCCTCGCGCTTGCGGCGGATGTCCGTGGCGGTGCGCTGGATTTCCGATTCCACCGTCTCGAGTTCGCCCGGGTCCAGATCGAGCGATTGCTTCAGGACGGACAGCGTTTCCTCTTCCCATTGGCGCGACATTTCGGGCCGGGGTTTCGCTTGCTTCTTGCCGGAAAGATGGCCGACGCCGAATCCGCAGGCGAAGACGGTCAGCAAGGCCAGGAGGATCGTGGCGTGTTCTCGCAGGGTCGGTTTCATGGCGCGACGGGAACGGGGATGCGGGGTGACGGCGGGGCGCTATCCGCGGTGCCTCCGGGACTTTGCTTGAGAAGCATGACGGCAAGAAGGACGACCGACGCGATGATCGCGACCGCCGCCCATCGCTTCCAGGCGAGTTGCACGAACATGGCGTGGACCTGTTCGGGGAAGCCGGAGAGCCAGGGGATCGGCTCGGCTCGCTGCGCGGATTCGCCGGGCGCTTCTTGGCTGCGGGCGCGCGAGGCCTCCGCGAAGCGTTGCCAGGATTTCGGGCCGGAGTTCATGGTTTTTCGAGCCGTTGGAGGAGTTCGCCGAGTTTCTTCCGCGCACGGAACGCGGTGACCTTGATCTTGGAGTGTCCCCAGCCGGTGAGGTCGGCGACCTCCGCGACCGGGCGCTCCTCGATGTCCAGCAGCCGGATGACCACCTGTTCCTGGGGCTTGAGCGAGGCGACCAGCCGATCGAGAAGTCCGGTGAGCAATTCGGCGCGGGCACTGCTGTCCTCGCCGGGATTCTCCGCCAGGCTCCGTTCGATCGCTTCGCGCTCCGCATCGGAGAGGTCGCTGGCCATCACCGCCGGTCTGGCCTTCTGGCGCCTGAGCCAATCGTAGCAAGTCGTGATGCTCAGCCGGCTGACCCAATGCTCGAACGGTTGCGGGCCGCGATACTGGTGCATCTTCACGAAGATCTTCAGGAAGACCTCCTGTACGACGTCTTCCACATCCGCATGGCGGCGGATCTGGCCCCTCACCAAGCGGCCGACCATCGGGTGAAGCGCCTCCACGATCTCGCGCCCCGCCTGAGCTTCTCCTTCGATGGCCCGCTTGATGAGACCCGCGGGAATCTCCTGCGATAGATTGTCCATGAAAGGGAAGCAGGGGGGAGCCCAGGGAGCCGCGGGTTCGGGTTTGCCCGTGGCCAAGGAGCGCAGGAAGCCGGCCGGCGAGGGGAGAAACCCCTCACCGAAGCCCGCGTTCTGGAAGGTCTCGGTCATGCGCTCAGGGGGTCGGCGTGCGGAGCACCCGATAGTATCTTCTGCCGGGCATCGAGGAACTGGGATCGGTGAAGGTGATCGGACCTTCGGTGGCAATTGCCGGGAAGCGTGAACCTTGCAGGTCGCTTTGCCACGACAGCATGTTGCCGGAATACTGAACCTGGTAGTCGAAGCCCGGGTGCCCGCGCCAACTCAGGACTCCCTGGCCGCTGCCGTTCCGCGCGAACGAGTCCACCGCGAAGGTGCCGGGAGGAATCGCCGCGACCATCCAATCGGCCACCAGCAGCCAGTTGTCGCCCGCCTGGGCACCGGACCCGGAAGGAATCTCCCATTCGGCGGCGATCGGCCCGAGGTTGAGGACCTTTCCGGTGGACGTGAACTTCTGCTTGAAGAGCGGGATCGAATCCAGCGTCGCTTCCCACTCGTTCTTTTCGAAGTCGATTCCCACATTGAGGATCTGCAGGGCCGCGACGCCAAGGGTTTGATCGCCGCGCAAGAACTCGACCCCGGTATCGCGCACGGTCGCGCCGTCGTCGGAGAGGACCTTGCCGGACGTGTTGTCGAAGACGATCGCGGCGAGGAAATCCCCGGTGATGTTGTAGAAGGAGATGTAGAAGCGGTCCCGCTTTCCCGTGGTGGAATCCTGGATCCCCATCAACGAGCTGAACTCCACGCGGGGATAGGCACCGGTGGCGGGGTTGTGGTTGATCGGACGATAGACCGTGGTGAACGAGGAGGCGGGCGGGGAATGACCGAGATAAGCGGCTTTCCCCAAAGGGAGATCGGCCACGGGGTCCTGCATGATCCCCTGGATCCCCAGCGTGGTGTTGCTTGCCACCCATCCGCCGGTGCCCGACCACCGGTTGTTGCCGACGGTGAATTCCTCGAACTGCGTGGAGTAAAGGGTGCCCGCTTCCGACAGCATCGGAAGGCCGAGAAGAGCAATGGCGGCTAGGCGGAGGATCATTCGGTCACTCAGGGCAAGAACAGCTTTTGACGGAAACGAGCAACCCGGTTTCCCGGGTTGCTCTTTTGGTTCGAAGGGTTGTAAGGGTGGCCGACCCCCCCAGACTCGGCCTCCGTTTTTCCCCATCGGAAATCCGGAAATTCAAGGGGGCGGCGGTGAGCCCGGAGGCTTGCCCCGACCGATCCCCTTGAAAAATTCCTGGAGCGTTACCGCGCCGTCGTCGTCGGCATCAAGCAAGTTGAACAGGTTCGCCGCGGTCTGGGGCGGCACGTTCTGGAATTGCGGGAGCGTGGAGAATTCCTCGAGCGAGAGTAGCGAGTCGTCGCCGGCCAGATCGAGGAACAGCGTGGTGAGCTTGGTCTCCAGCTGGGTCTTGAGGGCGGCCACGGCGGCAGCGCGTTCTTCCTCGTCGATCGTTCCATCGCCATTGGTATCCCAGCTCTGGGGCCCCTTGGACCCGCGGGCCGCGGCACGCGATTCGACAAATGCCTGGCGCTCCGCCTCGGAAATCTTGCCGTCGCCATCGGTATCCAGAAAAGCTGGAATCCCCGTCTGCAGGCTCGGCGGGACGGCTTGGGCCGCGCCGATCATGAGGACTGCCAGAAGTAGTTTGGTGTTCATACCTTGGAGGCTTCAATAGTGCCTGACGCCGGCACCGTCGCCATGGTTACAAGTTTTTCCCCCCGATCC
>CBFGPU010000370.1:0-4045 GCA_965650715.1 uncultured Haloferula sp.
CGTCTTCATCTGCGCATCCATCGCCAGGCTCAGCCGGTTCAGCGAGCCGAGCACCGCACCCGGATCGGCATTGTCGAGATAGGGCAAGCCGCCCGCCGGCTCGAGGCCCAGCAGGACGTAGTTCGAGGCCTGCGGGAAAAGCGCGGTCACATACATCAGGTCCGGACCGCCGAAGGGATAAAGCACCGCCCGCGGATTGCCGACCAGCGGCCGCACGTTGATGTCCGCCCATTCGCGCTGCCGCGCCGTGCGCTTCGAGGCGAAGAGCCGCCACTTCGTCGCCATGTCGTTGGCATGGTCCTGATAGTTCCCGGTCTGCTGCATCTGCGAGAGCACCGCACCCTGGTGCACCGGACGCCCAGCGAGGAAGCGCGCGATGTCATTGGCGGTCGCCTGTCCTTGGACCGGTTCGAAGACCTCGGGGCCGGGAGCAAGCGTCTGCGTTTGGCCGCGCGGCGGGGGCTTGGGTCCGCAGGCGGCGGCGAGGAACAGGGGCAGGAGCAGCAGTCGTTTCATCGGCGAAGGAGTTTGAGCGGAAACCAGATGACCGCGAAAAAAACCGCCACCCCGGCACCGGCCAAGGTGGTTTTCGGATTTTGAGTCGCGGAATACACGATCACGAATCCCGCCATTGTCAGGAAAATCAAGGGCGGAAGCGGATAGAAGGGGATCTTCACCGGGCGCGGCAGCTCCGGGGAGCGGATCCTCATCACGACGCTCCCCGCCACCACCAGCGAGGTCGAAAGCGTCAGCCCGATCTGCGTCGCCTCCATCAGGTCCCGCAGGCCGGCCGCGTAAACCAGCACCAGGGCCACCGTCATCTGGAAGAGGAGCGCCAGATGCGGCACGTCTTTCCGCGGCGCGAAGAAGGACAGCGAGCGCATGTTCCGGCCCATCGCTCCCAGCACCCGCGGCCCTGCCCAAAGCAGCGCACTCGCCGAGGCGAACAGCCCCACCGCAAACAACCCGGAGACCATGCGTGCCGCTTCATCCCCGAAGAGCGAGGTCGCCGCGATGTGGCCCACCGCTTCCTGCCCTTTCAACTCGGCAACCGGCGACGAGTGCAGGAAAGACGCATTGAGCCCGACATAGAGCACCGCCACCAGCACCGTGCCCCACAGCAGTGCGCGGCGCACCGTCTTCTGCGGATCCTTCCACTCCTCCAAGCCATACACCGCCGCATTCCAGCCGGTGTAGGAATAGGTCACGTAGAGCAGCGCGACCGCGAAACCCGGGGTCAGCACCGCCCGCCAATCGACCGCGGGATCGACCTGCCAGCGGATGTCGCCTTCGCCCTCCATCGTCCACGCGGCCGCAATGAAAACGAGGATCAAGAGCAGCTTCAGTCCCGTTGCCCCCACCTGCACCCGCGCGCTCGTCTTCGTGCTCACCGAGTGCGCCGCCGTCCCCAGAAGGATCACGGCCGCCGCCGCGTGCTGCACCGGGATGCCATCCACCGCCTTGTGCAGGTACTCGCCGAAGGCCAGCGCCGTGATCGCCGTGGGTGCCGAGAAGCCGGCGAAGGCCGAAAGCATCCCGGCCATGAACCCGAGACTGGGGTGATAGATCGATCTCAGGAAATGATACTCGCCCCCCGACCTCGGCAGCATTGCCGCCACCTCCGCATAGCAGAACGCCCCGCAGAGCGCGATCACTCCGCCCAGCGCCCAAAGGAATAAAATCTGCGGCGCGGAGTCGAGGTCGACGAGCTGGAAGCCCAGCGAAGTGAAGACCCCCACGCCCACCATGCTTGCCACCACCAGAGCGGTGGCGGCGAAGGCTCCGGCATGCGCGGGATGGGACACGGCCTAACACATCCGCGAAATCCGGGGCTTGCGCAAATTCCGTTCCCGATCTTTTGAAGTGTTCACATGAACAAATTAGATTGCGCTTCCTCCAAGCTCCCCGATCATTCCGCCCATGGACCCGCACCGCGGCCGGGGCGCGCAGGAAAACCCCGCCAATCGCTTCGAGGCTCTCTGCGTTCACACCGATGAGGACGCTTGGGTGGACGACGACCCGCGCCCGCTTCGCACCACCTTCCTGCGCGACGACTCGAAGTCGGTCCTCAATGCCAACAACTCCGAGGATCTCTCCTTCGAGTACAGTGTGAACCCCTACCGCGGCTGCGAGCACGGTTGCTCCTATTGCTACGCCCGCACCTACCATGAATATCTCGGCTACTCCGCCGGCCTCGATTTTGAATCCAAGATCGTGGTGAAGGAGGACGCACCCCGGCTGCTCGAAGCCGCGCTCTCGAAGCCTTCCTACAAGCCCTCGATGATCGCGATGAGCGGCGTCACCGATTGCTACCAGCCCGTCGAGCGCAAGCTGGAGATCACCCGTCGCTGCCTGGAAGTCATGGCCCGCTTCCGCCAGCCTGTCGGCCTTATCACGAAGAATGCCCTCGTCGCCCGGGATGTCGATCACCTCGCCGAGCTCGCCCGCCACCGCGCCGCCTGCGTCTTCATTTCCGTCACCAGCCTCGATCCGAAGCTCGCCCGCATCCTCGAACCGCGGGCCTCTTCCCCGCGCGCGCGCCTCGATGCGATCCGCGCCCTTGCCGATGCCGGGGTGCCCGTCGGCGTCAGCGCCGCACCCATGATCCCCGCGCTCAATGACAGCGAGCTCCCCGCCATCCTGGAAGCGGTGAAGGAAGCAGGCGGCAGCTTCGCCTTCTACACCACCGTGCGCCTCCCCGGTGCCGTCGCCAACGTCTTCACCTCATGGCTCGACCGCCACTTCCCGGAGCGGAAAGAGAAGATCCTCAACCGCATCCGCGCCTCCCACGATGGCAAGCTGAACAGCGCCACCCCCGGCACCCGCATGCGCGGCACCGGCGAGCCGCTCGGTCAATTGCGCGCGCTTTTCCACGCAAGCTGTCGCCGCCTCGGCATCGCCACCCGCCCCCCCGAGCTCAGCACCGCCGCCTTCCGCCGCGTCCTGCCCGGGCAGGGGGAGTTGTTTTGAGGCTCAGCGAGGGTTCAGAAAAATCTTCATCGGAAACGAGGGCGGCCTGTCGTGGTTGCTGCCCCAATATTCCTTCCCGTTTGCGTCCCAGTAGCTCGCGGTCATGTAGTTCCATCCTCTAGGCTGACGATTCAAGTGGACCCGGCCCTTCTCGTCGGTATGTCCCTGCTCGATAGCCCGGCCGGACACGATTTGTGCCCAGACATTCGCCCCTTTCGCGGGCTTTCCGTCCGGCAAATACACCTCGATTCGTTTCGAGCGCTCCAGCCAGATCGCCACCGCGCCCGCAAGCACGGCGACGACCACGGCAATCGACAAGATCTTCTTCATTCCGGCTGATGTGACCGCATACGGCCTCACCACACCTCCCTCTTCACCGCCAGATAGCCAAAGACGCCCTCATCCAAGTCCCCCAGCACCGCTTCGTTCAGGCCCAAGCCGTCTGGCGTGGTCAGCTCGATCTCGTTGCCGAAGGTGATACCCGTGCCGCCTTCCACCCACCAGTTGTCGCAGATCCGGCGATGCACGTGGATGCCCGCCCGATAGGAAGAGAAGTCCAGCGTCCGCGACTGGTTGTTGTCGTCGATATTCCACACGCCTCCCGCCGACCGCACGTCGAAGCTGAAGCGCCAGTCCTCCGTTGCATCCCAGCTCGCCGTGAACGAGGGCCCCAGCAACTGCACCCGCACGTCTTCCCGCGGTGACCAGAAAAACGCGAGCCCGGGAATCAAGGACTCGTTCCCGAAGGCATCGAACAAAGCCGCCCCACCGCCGAGATAGAACCGGTCGCTGAACTTGTACCCCGCACCGATCGCCACATCCACGAAGATGTCGTCGCTATCGATATGATCGAAGTCCGTCGAAAGCGAAGGCTTCAGCCAGGCTCCGTAGATCCAAGGCGACCGGGCCGAATAGTTGAGCAACCACAAGGGCAATTCGAGCGAGTGCAGGTCCTCGTCCCCCACCGGAAATCCCGGCAGCGTGCCATCGTAGCGGAGGAAGGTCCCCTCGTAGCGGAAGGTCGGGAGCAACGCCAGGTCACCCGCGAGCGGGATCGGCTTGCTCAGGAAGCTCT
>CBFGPU010000371.1:0-4040 GCA_965650715.1 uncultured Haloferula sp.
GCCAGGAGAGCGGATCGCGGGGGAAACTGCCGCCGGCTTGCTCAAGCTCGTTGCTCGCGAAATCCCCGTCGGGATCGCCTTCACCCTCTTGTGCGCCGGTGCTGCCGAAATGCTGGACCTCCCACACGTCGGGTAGTCCGTCCGCATCGATATCATCGGGGTTCGAAAGCGGATTGCCCGGGTCGGTTCCCGAGGCGAGTTCGGCGGCATTTGTGTAGCTGTCCAGATCCGGATCGTCCGTGCCCGTCTGTTCCAGGTTGTCGAAGTGGAGCAACTCCCAGGAATCCGCGAGGCCATCGTCGTCGCTGTCGTCGTCGTGGAAGATGAAGTCCCCGGCACCGCGCGCCGCCTTGCTGATCCGCACCTCGTCGATCAGGCCGAGCAGGCTTTCGGCGGATGCCGCCCGACCTTCGTTGCCGATCACCAGCGGACCCGTTACTGTGCCCACGGTCGATTCCAACGACGAAGTGCCGATCACGTTCGCTTCCTCCGGCGCCAGGGCGACACGGGTCCAATAGAAGGTGGAAGTGCCGGTAATCCCGTCGAACGCGAGCGCGACATGAAACCATTCACCCGCCATGAAGCCGTGCTCGCCGCTTGTCGGGATCGTGACGGAAGCTAGCGCACCGCTACCGGAAATGAAGTTGAACTCCAACAAACCGGTGCTCCCGATTCGGAACTGGAAGCCGCGGCCGGTCATCGAGCTGTCCGTGGCCACGATCTCCCGCGGCGTCCCCGTGATCGCCGGCAAACTCACCAGTGCCTCGATGGTGAAAGACCCGTCTGGATCCGCCAGAGTCGAGTGCGTGACGGCATCCGGGCAGGTGTTCGTGCCGGGTTGGAAACCGCCCGATCCGTTCGCGTCGAGTCCCAGACCCAGGGCGGCGGAAGAGAGATCCGCCGAATTTCCGAAGCCGCTGTAGGATGCCGCACCGAGGATCGTGGTGTTCGCAGGCTGCGCGGTCGTCGCGGTGGCCGGCACCGCCGATCCGTTGAACGCAAGCAGGACGCTCGTGGTACCGCCGCTGTTCGCCGAGACGCTTGCGCCCGCGGACTCGTCGAGATGGAAGAGATGTACCGTCGCGGCATCCGCCGCATACGGGCCGCGCACCGCCGCTGCGGCAGGGAGGACGGAGAAGACGAGGAAGGCAAGGGTCTGGAGCCTGCACATGATTCCCGCTATCCTGCCCCACGGCCCCCTTGCAGGGGACTGGAAAGCGACCTGTTCCCCCGAAAATGGGGGATGCCTTTGCCGTCTCGCTACTGGTGGCCGAGGTATTTCACCACGGCTTCGGTCCGCGTGCGGACGTGCAGCTTCGCGTAGATGTTGTGGAGATGCGTGCGCACCGTCTCCACACCGATTCCCAGATCCCAGGCGATCTCCTTATAGAGACCGCCTTTCACGAGCAATTCGAGGATCTGCTTTTCGCGCGGCGTCAGATTGTGATCCTCGTTCTTCGCGGGTGGCTCCTTCTGGAAATGCTGCACGACCTTGCGGGCGATCGCGCTCGACATCGGGGAGCCGCCCGCAAGCAAGTCATCCAAACACTCCAGCAGCTTTGCCGGTGCGTCCCGTTTGAGCAGGTATCCGGAAGCGCCTGCCGCCAGCGCGTCGAAGATCCTATCGTTGTTGTCGTACACCGTGACCATCAGCACCTGCACCCCGGGGTGCTGCGCCTTCAAGCGGGCGACACATTCGATCCCCGACATCCCCGGAAGCTGGATATCCATCAGGACCACTTCCGGGCATGCCGAGGCCATCCCGGCGAGCGCGGTCTCCGCATCCGGATAGGACGCCACCAACTGCCAGTCGCTGGCCGATGAGATGATGTCGGCGAGGGTCTCGCGCAAGTTCGCGTCGTCTTCGACAAGTGCAATGGCGTGTGGGGAGGACATGATGGGAATCAGCGGGGATGTTCCGGCAAGGGACAGACGATCATGATACTCGTCCCCCGTCCCGGGGCGGAGTCAAGGTCGTAGCTTCCACCGATCTCGCGGACACGCGCCGCCGTGTTGCCGAGCCCGTGACCTTGCGGGCGCGCCGCCGGATCGAAGCCGCGGCCGGTATCCCGGATGGTGATCGCCAGCTTTTCGTCTTCAAGGGCGAGGGACAAGAACACCTCGCAAGGGCCCGCATGCTGCAATACGTTGTGCAGGGATTCCTTCACCGATAGCGCGATGTGGTGCCGGAATTCCGATCCGAGCGGACGCGCGGGAAGGATCGCGGGGATGTCCAGGCGGCAGCGAACCGGCGAATCGCGGAACATCTCCTCGGCAAGTCTCGTGAGATGAGAAGCCAGGTGATCCAAGGTATCATGGGACGGATTCACCGCCCACACCAGATCATCCATCGCCGCCACCAGTTCGCGCGCGGACTCGGTCATCTTCTCCAGATGTCGCGCGGCCTTCGCCGGGTCCGCGATCATGTCGCGCCGCGCCAAGGCAGCGGTCATGTTCAGCACCGTCACCCGGGTTCCCAGGTCGTCGTGCATGTCGCGGGCGATTCTGCTCCTGTCCTGTTCCAGGGCGTTCTGGAACTTGAGATTCTCCAACCTCTGCTTCGAACGCCGCCTCATGTGCCGGAAGATCCCCGCGGCTACCAATCCCACCGATCCGGCCGCAACCGCGGGCCAGAACCATAGCCGCCGCCAAAAGGGCGGCGCGATCTGGATCGGCAGCGAGATGATCTCGCCCGCCAGTTGCTTCTCCCCGGCCAGCCCGATCACGCGGAAATGATATTCTCCCGCCGGCACGTTAATGTAAGTCGCCCGGTTCAGCGCACCTCCGATCACGTTGTAAGCTTCATCCCATGAGAGCACCATCGTCCGTCCGCCGCTTTCCCGCGGACTCCAAGCTTGTGACGCGACCCACTCGCCGTGCTTCTCCTGATCGGCATCCACCAAGCCGAGGGCCGAGCCTTCCCTGCGGATCACGAGATACGCGATCGCCGGATCGGCACCGCCCCGCAACCATCCGGGGGGCAGATCGGCGGGAGAGGGCGTGATCCCGGCAAAGTCGAAAGTGCCGCTCGTCCAAGCCGACGACTCCTGGCCCGGTTCCCGCAGCGCGAGATTGTCGATCACCATCAGCCCGGTGGTGTCCGGCGAGCCGGAACTCAGCGAGACCCTCAAGGCGCTTGTTTCCGCGGGCACATAGACCGGCTCGTTCCGCCGCGTCATGACAGAGTCTTCCGGTGTGGTTTCCCAACCGCTGCTCCGGCCGACCGCCGGAAAGCTCGCTTGGGAAATCACGCGGCTGTCCGAATCGAGCGCTTGGTAAATGATGCTCATCCCGCGCTCCGTCTCTCGCCAACGCTCGTCGATGCCCTCCAACTGGCAACGCAACTTCACGTCCGTGTCCATCCGTTCGGGGTCGAACCCGAAATCGAAGTCCAAGCGGTGCAGCCCGGACCCGAGCTTCAGCGTGTCGCCCGGTTTCGGAAGCGTCGCGGCGGACGCATCCACCAGCACGTTCGAGAGCTTCAGGTCGAGCTTCTCGGGCAAAGTTGTCGAGGAGGCGCTGGCGGCGGACTCTCCCGAGGCTTTGCGCGATTCGAGGGGAATGAAGAAATAGTCGGTCGGATCCCTCGCCACCGAACTGATACGGACTTCGTCGATCAAGCCGGGGAAAGGCTCGCCCTCCGCATTGCCGGAAAACGACCGCGCCTCGTTTCCGATCGCGAAGTCGCCCGTGTTCCCATTCAGGTCGTTCGACAGGGTGCCGCGGCCGATTAGATTGGCACGGTCCGCCTGGCTGCCGATCCGCGTCCAATACAGCTTCAGGTTGTTGGTGACGCCGGCATTGCCATCATAGGTGACAGCCACGTGAAACCAGTCTCCGACCCGGTAGGCGTGTGGACCGGAAGTCGGGATCGAAGCGAGGCCGCCGCCGGTCGCCCCGCAATGCGGCAGGGTGATGAACGCGAGGAAACCTTGCTTCTCGATCCGGAAATTGAAGATGCGGTCGCCGCCGTCGCCATCCATCGAGATCAATCCCAGCGCGACCACCTTGGCATCCTGCGGCCTCGCGTCGGGTCGCAC
>CBFGPU010000372.1:0-4035 GCA_965650715.1 uncultured Haloferula sp.
CGTCCAGTCACGGGCCCCTTTTCGGCTTCGATGCCGAGTTCCACGCCGAGGGAGCTTTCGGTGGCGAGCGGGCTGCCATCCATGTCCCCGCCGACGAGGAAGCGGTCGATACCCGCGTTGTGCCAGAAGGCGTAGCGTTCGGTCGCGGTGGGGAGCCGCTCCACCCGCGAGAGGATCCCGGTGAGCGCGATCCGGTCGAGGGCGGAGGCGGGTTCGCGGCTCCAGGTGAGCGCGGAGGAGAAGCTCTGCGATTGATCGCTCTCGCCGCGGACATATCCGAACTGTTCGAGGCTGAGGTCGGTCACCCGGCTCGTTTCGAGACGGTAGCCGAGCTGTCCGGTCCACTCGCCCTGCGTGTATTTTTCGAGGAAGTAGATGCCCGCCACCTCGCTTTCCAGTTCGTTCCGCGCCTGTTGGAAACCGGGCGGGGGATAGATCGTCCGCAGGGCGGTGAGGTCGTCCCGGTTCGCGGTGATCCCGGCGGTTCCCGCGAGCTTTCCGTCGAAGGCCTCGTGACTGAAATCGAGGCGGCCTTCGAGCGCGTCCTTGGCGAGGATGGTATCGGGGAAATCGCGTCCCGCGTCCTTGCCGAGACCCCCGAAGAGCTCCTCGTGATCGTAGTCGGCGTAGGCCAGCTTGAAATCGACCCGTGTCACGGGCCCGCGGTCGAGAGCGAGGCTGCCCTCGAAATCGAGGCGGTCCTGGAGGAGGTCCAGGGTGTATTCGCCGAAGAGGTCGGTGGCGTCGCCCGGATAGAAGTAGGGTACGCCGTATCTCGAATCGAAGCGGGAGTAGAAGACGCCGAGCCGGAGCGGGTTGTTTTCCGGAATCCAGGAGGCACCGAGCGACCAGGAGGTGCTTTGATGGGCGGAGTTCGGCAGCACCCCATCGGGATTCGGGACATCGCGGGTGGTGCCGTTGCCCGGTTGATAGATCTGCGGGTTTTCCGAGGCGTCGTGGGCGGGGCTGCGCGCCCTTCCCGCGATCGAGATGTCTTCCGCCTTGCGGGCGGAGCCGGTGAAGCGCAGCACCCAGGGACCCGCGGCGAGCGAGAGATGACCCGCCCCCGCGCGCCCGCTTCCCTGGGTATCGTAGCGGGTTTCCCATCCGCCGGAGACCGGTCTGTCCGGCAGCTCCCGGGCCAAGACCTTGCTACGCGCATTCACCGCACCGCCGATAGCCGAATTGCCGAAGAGAAGGGAGGCGGGTCCCCGGTGGATCTCGACGCCTTCGAGAAGGGAGGGGTCCAAGGTCACGCCGTGGTCCGGGCTGATGTCGGAGAGATCGAAGGTTCCCAGATCATCGCGCAGCATTCGCACCCGCACGCCTTCGAAGCCTCTCAGGACCGGGCGCGAGGCTCCGGGACCGAAGTAGCCGGAGGAAACTCCGGGCTCCCACGCCAGCGTCTCCCCCAGACTCGCCTGGGCGATCCGGCGGAGGGTTTCCTCCGGGACCGTCTGCACCTTCTGGATCGAGAAGTCCGCCAGCGAGGGAGGGGCATCGCCGGAGGAATCCGCGGTGACCACGATTTCTTCCAAGCCATCCCCGGGGTTCACTTCTTCGAGAAGATCCTGTGCATGAAGGATCGATGCCGAGGCGGAAAGGTAGATTAATGCATGCCGTAGGCGCATGAAGAGAATGTGCGTATGAATTTTAGTTGCTAATGCAATTAAAATGCGAAAAAGGAGCGGCGTGTCTGGACGCCATCTGACGATCCCTTTGCTCGCCGCCATGGCGCTCCCTGCCGGAGCGGATTTGTCCCGGATCGATCTGCTCTACGGGCACTACGAGATCCACCTGGGCTACCAGGCGGTGCCGGGCGATCCGGATGCGGGGTGGAAGTTCTCGGTTTCCTATGATCGGGACGATGACTTCAGCTCATCGGATGGCGTGGTGCGGATGGCCCCGGAAACGACCGTGATCGTGGCATCCCCCGCGACCGGGCGGGCGGTGCCGTCCCCCGCGGGCGTCTTCAGCCGCTTCGGAATTCCCGGGACACCCTTGTGGGTGCTGCCGCAGAATCTCGTGAGCGGCACGCCCTACCTGGGCGTGAGGACCACGATGGCTGCGGGCTTGTTCCAAGCGCGGGTAGGCAACAACTACACGCCCAACTCGCAGGGCAGCGTGTCCCTGCGGCTGATCTCCGTGTATGGGACGGGTGCCGCCGCAGGAGGACAGTTCGCGACCTGGAAGACGGAGAGCCTCGGAACCACGGTCTTCTCCTTCGACAGTACGGACGGCATCGGCGCGGCGGACGAGATCCCGACGATCCCGGTCTCATCCCACACGCACTACAACTGGGCCTTCACGAAGCCCGGCACGTACGAGGTCACGGTGGAGGCGAAGGGCAAGCTGATGCCCGCGCATGGCAACGTGCTGACGAGCGCGCGGAAGACCTTCCGCTTCGCGGTGCCGTTTTCCTCCCGGCTGGGGAACGGAACGGAACTGCGCCTGATCCCTGCGGGCAGCGGGCAAGCGGGTCTGGTGCTGGCGAGCCCGGCGGAGTCCGTGGCCTACGCGACGGAGCGGGCGATGATCGAGGCCCGCGACCCGGCGAGCGGGAGCCCCGGGCTGCCCGGGGCGCTATGGCAGGTGCCGCTGGTCATCCGCAGCGCGGCGCAGCCGCTGGCGAACGGGGTGGGGGTGAGCGAGACGAGTGCTTCCGCCGGCCTGGAGCTTCCCGATTGGGATGAACTCGCGCTGAGGATCAGCGAGGCCCGCGGCCCCGGGGCCTTCGCCTTCCTCGATGGCGGCAATCTCCTGGCGAGCGTGCCGGAGGACACCGTGCCGATCGCGGGAGGAAGTACGAGGAATGTCGTAGCCGCTTTCTCCGCCAAAGGCATCTACCGGGTGTCCGTCATGCTGGAGGGGCACAACCAGGGCCAGCCGCGGGAAGCGGGGCCTTTCACGCTGGTCTTCGGCGCGGATCTCGGCGGGGACTTCAGCTACGCCGCATGGGCGGCGAGCTTCGAGGCGGCGGGCGGCTTGGCGGCGGGAACGCTATCGAACCCGGAGGCCGATGCCGACCGTGACGGGCTGGCCAATGCGATCGAGTTCCTTCTTTTCTGGCACGGGCTGGATCCATCCCGGCCGGATGCCCGGCTCCAACCCGCGTTGACGCGCGAGGGGGCGGGGCGTCCGGCCTTCGACTTCCTGCGCGACACCTACAAGGATCCGCTGGACGGGAGCTCATGGGAGCTGCGTGCGGGCCGCTCGACGAATCTGACGGCATGGCTCTACCGCGCGCCGCAGACACCGGGCTTTCCCATGGAGCTTTTCGAGCACGGCGCCGAGGAGGGCAACGCCTGGGGGCGGATCATGAAGCGCCGGCTCGACGATCTCTCCGCGGATGATCCGCGGGCCTTCTTCCGGTTCCAATCGACCGGGCCATGACCAGACCAAACACAACCATGAATTTGAAAACTCCCCCGATCCACAAATCCATCGCCTCCGCAGCGGCGGCGTGCGCCGTTTGCGCGCTTCCCGCCTCCGCGGCGGTTTATACCAGCGGGCACGCCGACTTTGGCATCGCCTACGAGGAAGGAGACTTCTATTTCCACTTCCATGCCGAGGGGGCAACCGTGGACGGCTCCGAGGTAGAGGATGGCGAGTACGATATCCCGGACGTGACCGTGCTGGTCCCGCTCGCGGCCTCGGTCGTCCTGCCGGTCGACTTCCCGGCCCTGGGTGCCAACACGGGACAGACCGTGTGGATCCTACCGGAGGTGCAGGATCCGGCCCTGCCTTTCCTCGGGCTGGCCACGGAGGAATTGGAGGGCGGGGAGTGGGGGAATATCACCTTCAGCCTGGGGGCCGTGACCTCGCCGAGCGGGAACGGGGACTTCGCCCTGTGGCAGTCCGGCCCCTTCGGTGAGGTGCTGCTGCGGATGTCCACCGCCGACCCCGCGGCCGACGTGGTGACGATGCCCACCGGGAGCCATGCCCACTACAACTGGGGCTTCACCGAGCCCGGGGTCTGGCAGGTGGAGATCACCGTCAGCGGGACGCACATCGACGACGGGTTCATGAGCTCGA
>CBFGPU010000373.1:0-4024 GCA_965650715.1 uncultured Haloferula sp.
ATGCGGTTGCTGCCGGATTTCGGACACAGGAAGAAGTACTCGTCGGTCCCGTTTCCGAAGTCGAAGAGGCGCTGCCAATTGCCGCCGCCATCCCAATTCACCCAGCTTGCCACGGTGATCTCGTCGTGGTGCGCCACTCCCGCGGGCAAGGTCACAAGGTCGTCCGTGCCATCCAGATCGATCGCCTGGCCCCGCACGCCGGCGACATAGGTGGGGGTCCCGCTGGCGACGCCATGCCCCGGCCCGGTGTTGCTCAGCACGTTGCCATTGAAGGCATGGCGGGAACTGAGTTTGGGAAGCTCTGTCACCGCCACCTGGACAGTCGCGGTCTCGACCGTCCCCGCGCTGGTCGTCGCCCGCACGAGGAGGGTGTTCACGCCGCCATCGGCCAGACCCGGCACGCCTGTCAGCTTGCCATCGGGTGCCACCGCCAGCCATGCAGGACCGCCGAGTTTGCTGAAGGTGGCACTGCCGCTCAGATCGCTCGCCACGGTCGAGACGTAGGGCTGATACTTGAGCGCGTCGGCCTTCACGAGAACGTCCGAGCCGAACTGCGGTGGCGTGCTGCCCGCGAGTGACGCGACCTGCGCATCGCTAAGTGCCGTGGTGAAGAAGCGCAGGTCGTCGAGCTGACCGTTGAACAAGGGGTCGGCCGCGAACTGGCTCTCGCCGATGAAGTTATTGTTCGTGCCGATCGCGTCGGGATTGATGTCCATGGCGTTGTTCGTCGCGACGAGGGCACCGTTGACGAAGAGCTTGCCGGTGGTGCCGGTCAGCGTGACGGCGACATGGGTCCAAACATTCACAGGGAGAGCGGCGTTGTGGTTGAGCTGCTGCTCGCCGCCGCCGTTCTTGATCGTGAAGCGCAGGGCGTTGCTTCCCGCCTTCGGGCTCAGGAAAAAGAAGGCATTCGTCCCCGTGCCGAAATCGAAGATCCGCTGCCAGTTCGCACCGCCGCCCCACTTCACCCAGCCCGCGAAGGAGAAGTCCGTGCTGTCGCCCATGCGGGTCGGCAGCTTGAGGAAGTCGTCGGTCCCGTCGAAGGCCAAGGCGCTGCCGTGCTTCCCGGCAACGAAGGTCGGCGAACCATAGACGAGCGGGTTGTTGCCGCTGCGCGAGTCGCGGAGGTTCCCTTCAAACAGAAAGTCCGACGCGGGAGAGATCCCGGAATTCGGCACCACCTGCTGGTAGGCGATGGGTGCCACGTGGTCGCGATACATCGCACCCATCGGGGTGAGGCTGCCGTCGTCATAGTGCGTGTCGCGAAACCACTCGACGTTGCTGTAAACCGCATAGCGCTCGATCCACGGCGTGCTGTCCATCATGTTGATCATCGCCTCGACCGCGTTGCGGTTCTGGGTCACGTCGGGATCGTGGGCGTTATCGGTCCAGTTCGCACCGTTGTTGAATTCGGTAACCCAGATCGGCTTGCCGGTGGCGTCGTGGATCGACTTGAGGAAACTGTACATCTGGTTCGCCGCGCCCGCCGCGTCGCTCTTGTTCCAGTAGCTGCGGTAATAGTGGATGGGGAGATAATCCACCCGCCTTCCGGCCGCGTTGGCCTTGTTCATGAAATCGGTGATCCAGTCGCTGCCTGCATCCGTCACGGCGGGAGCTCCGACCCGCAGCCCGGTTGCCAGTAGATCGGGCCAGCGGGCGACGGCATTGTCCCTCGATCCGTCCGGGTCGAGATTCGTGTAAGCGTCCTCCACCGGGTTGTCCGGTTCGTTGTAGCCGGAGAGATGACTCACGCCGCGCCACTTCCAATCCTCGCCCAAGCCCGGCCAGTTTGGTTGCTGCTTGATGGCCACATACTCCCAGTCCAAGGTGGAGTTCGAGCTGATGCTCCAGTTGTAGTGCCAGTTCGCCTTCAGGGAAGTCGGACTGACATCGCAGGAGCCTTTCTTGCCGGTCCAGCGCCATGGGAAGACGCGGATGAAACTGATCGACTGGTCCAATGCGGCGGGTAGCAAGGAGACCTCCAGGTCGCTGTCCTGAGCGACGTAGTTCATGCTGGTCCCGGTGCCATTCTCATTCTGTGCGAAGGTGGCGGTGTAGCCGCGCTTCAGCACGAAGGAGCGGATGTTGTCCCCGAACACGCCCAGCGTCCCGTTGTTGTAGGCGGCGTAGGGACTCAGCTTCTTCGAGGTACCGGTCAGGTGCGTGCCGGTGAAAACCTCCAGCGGCTGGAAGGAGGCCGGGTATGGGATCACCACCGCACCGGCCACGTGCTCGACGACCCGCACATTGGTATCCAGCACCGCTGCCGCACCGTTCACCCGGATCCGCGGGAGGAAGGTGGAGACCGTGGTGGAGGGCAGGATCTTGTGGAAGAAGACCCACGAGTCCGCCGAGTTCAAATGGATGATGCAGCCCGGAACCGGATCTCCGGTGTCGTTGATGTGGAGTTCGGACTTCCCGGTCAGGGTCGCCACCGTGTTTGCCGCAAGTGCCCCGGTCCGGTGAACATCGTTGTCCAGGGTAAGGGTTTGTCCGATCGCAAACATCGACGACAGGGCAAACAAGATCAGAAATCGAAACAACAGTGCCATGGGTTTTCCGGTATCGGAGGGGTTTTTCGTCACACGGGAAGCGCGCGGCATCGAACTCGGGCAATCCGGCGGCAGCGCAGGAAATGGGTCGCTCGAACCATACCTTTGATCCCCCCCGCAGCTTGTATCTTTTTCCCTTCGGGACGAGATGTTCACAATCACCGGAGGACCTGAATCCGGTCTCCCGCCAGTACACTCCCGCGACCGGAGCGTTTCGCAAGGAAGTGGTGCCGAGGCCGATTCTGTCGCGTAAACTCACCTATTCGTGATTTCCTGAGCCTTTCGCGACCCATCTGCTTGCAATCCGCCTCTCCCCATGGTCTCTCGCATTTTCATGAACCGCCGCCTTTTCCTGAGTTCCGGCACCCTCGCCGCTCTCCCCCTCCCCCTTTTATCCGAGGAGGCCAAGGAAGCCGCTCCGGCCACTCCACTCCGGCCCAATCGCATCGGCGTTTCCTCCTACTCTTTCTGGGGTTTCCAGCGCGACCAACTCCGCGATATTCCCACCTGCCTCGACCACGCCGCGCGCATGGGCTTCGACGGCTTCGAGGTCCTCCAGCGACAGCTTGTTTCCCACGACAACGCCGAGCTCCAGAAGATCAAGCGGCACGCCTTCCTCCTCGGCCTCGACCTCATGGGCTACTCCACCCACCAGGGTTTCCTCTCGCCCGATCCGGCAAAACGCGAGGCCCAGATCAAGCACACCATCGACTGCATCGAGCAGGCCTACGCCATGGGCATCCCGACGATGCGGGTGAACTCCGGCACCTGGGGCACCTCGAAGGACTTCGACGATCTGATGGCCAAGCGCGGCATCGAGCAACCGCTCGAAGGCTACACCGAGGAGGACGCCTACGGCTGGGTCATCGAGTCCTACATGAAGATCCTACCGGTCGCGGAGAAGTGCGGCGTCGTCCTCGGCCTCGAAAACCACTGGGGCCTCGGTGTCACTCCGGAAGGCGTGAAGCGCGTCGTAGATGCGATCTCCTCCCCTTGGCTCAAGGTCACGCTCGATACCGGCAATTTCCTCGAAGACCCCTACGACCGCCTCGCCAAACTCGCGAAGGAGACCGTCCTTCTCCAAGCCAAGACCTACTTCGGCGGCGGTGTCTGGTACACCCTCGATCTCGACTACCCGCGCATCGCGAAGATCATGAAGAATGCCGGCTTCACGGGTTACGTCTCGCTGGAGTTCGAAGGCAAGGAAGACCCGCTCACCGCAATCCCGAAGAGTCTCGACTTGCTGCGCAAGGCCTTCGCGTGATCTTGGGGGGCATGGAAAACGCGGGCAAGCTGCTGGTCTTCGCGGGGATCGCCTTGGCGGTGCTCGGTGCCGTGCTGTGGTTCGCCGGGGGCAAGGGCTGGCTGTCGTGGGTCGGCCGGCTGCCGGGCGACATCCGCGTGGAGGGCGACAAGGGCGGGTTCTACTTTCCCGTGGTCACCTGTATTCTGGTGAGCGTGATCCTAAGCGG
>CBFGPU010000374.1:0-4017 GCA_965650715.1 uncultured Haloferula sp.
GCGTTCGATGTCGAAGCTTTCCTGAGTGAGTTCGGCCACCTCGCGTCGGCGAAAGGCTTCACCCGCCGCCATCTCTGCGAGACCGCCGCCGGGCCCCTCCTCGCGTGGGAAAGACTGGGATCCGGCACGCCCGACTACGTCTCCGCCGGCATGCACGGCGATGAACCGGCCGGCCCTTTCGCCGCGCTGGAACTCCTCCGTTCCGGAGCGCTTGATACCGGCT
Source organism: uncultured Haloferula sp. (assembly GCA_965650715.1). GTDB lineage: Bacteria > Verrucomicrobiota > Verrucomicrobiia > Verrucomicrobiales > Akkermansiaceae > Haloferula. The sequence continues at coordinate 224 of CBFGPU010000374.1, forward strand.
CCTGGCTCCTCTGCCCGGCGCTCAATCCCACCGGGCTCGCCGCCGGGACCCGCGAGAACGACGGCGGCTTCGACCTGAACCGCGACTACCTCAGCCTCCACACCGCAGAAGTCCGCGCGCATTCTGCCTGGCTCGCCTCGCTGCCCTGCCCGCGCCTCTTCGCCTCCCTCCACGAGGACTGGGAAACGTCCGGCTTCTACTTCTACGAGATCAATCTCGGCGAGGACTGCCCCGCCCGCGCCGCCGCCATCCTGGAGGCCGTGAAGCCATGGTTCCCGCCCGAGCCCGCCGCGCTCATCGACGAGCACGAGATCCGCTCTTCCGGCTGGATCTATCACGTGCCGGAGGCCGATGTCCCCGAGAACTGGCCCGAGGCCATCTTCCTCGCCAAGCGTGGCTGTCCCGTCTCCTTCACCTTTGAAACGCCGAGCGCGAATTGCCTCAAGGACCGCGTCGCCGCGCACGTTGCGGCGGTGAAGGCGGCGCTGGCTGCGGTGTCCATCTAGCACAGCGGGATGTCCACCGCGGCTCAGCTGCCTTGGACTGCTGCTTCCATCCGAAGATGCGAATATATCGCAAAACAACCGCGCAATCCCGTCTCGGACGAAAACCGCAAGATTGATCCGCCCTTCCGCGTCGCTAGCGTGCGCGACATGAAATGGCTCCTGCTCCCGTTGGCCCTTGTTTCCAGCGTACTCGCTGCGCCGATGGACGACTTTATCGCCGCCGCGAAATCGAAGCATGGCGAGCCCGGAGAAAAGGCGGCGCGTTTCCTCGCCGATCACATGCCGGCGGCCGATAAGGAGAAGCTCGACGCCGCCTTCCTCGGCACGAATCTCGACCTCGCGCTTCAAGCCCGCGCCGAGTTCCCCTGGGCCAGGCAAGTCCCGGAGGAGATATTCCTCAACGACGTGCTGCCCTACGCCGTCTTCGACGAAACCCGCGAGTCCTGGCGGCAGGACTATCTGGAGAAAGCCCGCCTGCTCGTGAAGGACGCGAAGACTGCCTCCGAAGCGGCGCAGACCCTGAACCGCGAGTTCTTCAAGGCCGTCAATGTCCACTACAACACCGGCCGCAAGGCACCGAATCAAAGTCCTTCCGAATCCGCCGCCCTTGGCAAGGCCACCTGCACCGGTCTCTCCATCATCCTCGTCGATGCCTGCCGCGCCGTCGGCATCCCCGCCCGGGCGGTCGGCACGCCGCTGTGGGCGAACGAGCGCGGCAACCACACTTGGGTCGAGATCTGGGACGGCGACTGGCATTTCACCGGCGCGGACGAATACGACAAGGACGGCCTCGACCGCGGCTGGTTCGTGAATGACGCCGCCCAAGCGAAGGCCGATGTGCCGAAGTACGCGATCTATGCCACCTCATGGAAGAAGGACGGTCTTTCTTTCCCGATGGTCTGGGCCCCGGAGAGCAAGGAGGTCGCCGCCGTCAATGTGACCTCCCGCTATGCGAAGGCCGCGCCCGCCGCCGCGGCACCGGTCTGCAATCTCGGCGTGCGGCTCTTCGCCCACGGCAACCGCGAGCGGATGGTAGCGCAGATCGCCATCTACGACGATGCGGGCAAGCTGCTCGGCAAGGCCGAGACCAAGGCGGGTACCGCCGATCTCAATGACATGCTCCGCGTCCCGCTCAAGCCGGGCAGCAAGGGGATGCTCCGCTTCACCGTCGGCGGTGTCACCCGCGAGAGGAGCTACGGCCCCGTGGAAGCGGGCGAGCCGACCCTCGATGTCTTGTGGAACGAGCTGCCGGAAGTTCCCACGGCCGTCGCCGCGGCGGAGGCTTGGCTGGCCAGCCCTGATCGTGCCGCGGATGCCCCGGCCCTCAAGGTCCCGCTGAACAAGGCGGACGCGGCGGCAATCGCCAAGGCGTTCTCCGCCGACCGGCTCGCGAAGGTTTCCGGGGACACCGCCGTGCAGATGGAGAAGAAGTCGCTCACTCTCGGCGACAAGACCCTGCGCTGGCTGGAGAAGACCTTCGGCGAGGCTCCCGCCACCGGCCGCAGCCTCTGGATTTCCATGCACGGCGGCGGCAGTGCTCCCGCCCGCGTGAACGACCAGCAGTGGCAGAACCAGATCCAGCTCTACGAACCGGCGGAGGGCATCTACGTCGCGCCCCGCGCCCCGACCGATACTTGGAACCTATGGCATGAGAGTCACATCGACCCGATGTTCGCGCGCCTGATCGAGAGCTACGTCGCGCTCCGCGGCGTGAACCCCGACAAGGTTTACCTGATGGGCTACTCCGCCGGCGGCGATGGCGTCTGGCAGCTCGCCCCGCGCATGGCCGACCGCTTTGCCGCCGCCGCGATGATGGCCGGCCATCCGAACGAGGCGCAGATGGATGGCCTCCGCAATCTTCCCTTCGCCCTCTTCATGGGCGGCGCGGATGCCGCCTACGACCGCAACAAGATCGCCGCCGAGCGCAGCGCGAAGCTCGACCAGATGGAGAAGGACGACCCCGGCGGCTACATCCACATGGCCCGCATCTACGAAGGGCTGCCCCACTGGATGAACCGGAAGGACGCCGAGGCCGTGCCGTGGATGGCCAAGTTCACCCGCATCGCCTGGCCGAAGAAGCTGGTCTGGCTGCAGGACGACATCACCCACGACCGCTTCTACTGGCTCAAGATCCCGGACAAGGCCGCCGCGAAGGCGGGACAAAAGATCGTTGCCACCGTCGACGGCCAGATCATCACCCTCACCGGCGACGTCCCGGCGAAGACCGAAATCCGCCTCTCCGATTCCCTCGTCGATCTCGATCAATCCGTGAAGCTCCTCGTCAACGGCAAGGAAGCCTTCAACGGCAAGGTGTCCCGCACTGCCGAAGCCATCCGCCGGACGCTCGAGGAGCGCGCCGACCTTCCCGCCGCCGCCACCGCGATCCTCGAACTTCCCTGAGCGGTTTGACAGATCCTGTAAGGCATCGGACCTATCCTCCCTGCTACGGACTCCCCTCCTTCATTCAACAAAAAACCCGGCTCCCTTGGGGGGAGCCGGGTGACTTGAAAACGGGGATTCAGTTCACGGCAACCGCCGACGAACCGGTCTCGCCGGTGCGGATGCGGATCGCTTCCTCGATGGTCGAGATGAAGACCTTGCCGTCGCCGATCTTGCCGGTGTTCGCGCTCTTGACGATGGCCTCCGCCACGGAGCCAGCCTGCGCGTCATCCACGACAATTTCGATCTTCACCTTGGGGAGGAAGTCCACGGTGTACTCGGAGCCGCGATAGATTTCCGTGTGGCCCTTTTGGCGGCCGAACCCTTTGACTTCCGTGACAGTCATGCCCTGCACGCCGACTTCGGCCAAGGCTTCCTTCACTTCCTCCAACTTGAACGGTTTGATGATCGCTTCGATTTTCTTCATGGTGCGGCGGATTGGTCAAAGGCGGTTGAGCAAGGTCCATGCCAAATGCGGCGTGGATCTTTTTAAAACTCTCCGAAGCTAGTCATAAAAGCCCTTCTTGGCGAGGGGAAAACCAGTCAGTATGAAGACTTTCCGGCCAAATCGGAGGAGTCTTGCTGAAAGTATCAAATTCCTTCCATAAACCTCACTGGGGGCTTCCAAGCACGGGAGGAGCTCACTAACAGTAACTCTCCACACATGGACTCCGGTTGATATGAGGCGGCCCGTTTCCTTGAACGGCGGCACCTTGGCATTGGATGTCCGCATCACCCGATTGGAAAATTTCCCCCGGATTGGAGTGTTGCTCCCGGCTGAAAGATCCCTCACTTTCCGGGCGTACCAAGCCGTCATTCGCGTATGAAGAAACTGATTACCGTCCTTTC
>CBFGPU010000375.1:0-4007 GCA_965650715.1 uncultured Haloferula sp.
GATCATCAGGACAGCGTCGGACGCCTGAGGATGCATATCGACGACCTGGGCGTGCAGCCGGATGAAAACTCCGGGGTGTGGGGCCAATTCGCGAAAGCGGTGGAGGGAGTCGCAAAGGTCTTCGGCAGGACCCCGGCACTGCTGGCCCTCGAAGCCGGCGAGCTCTCGGGCGTGGACGACTATCTGGTGGCGCTGGATGATCCGGACATGATGGACGAGATCAAGGAGGAGATCCGGGAGGTGCTGATCCCCCGGCTGGAAGCTCATCTCGAGTTATTGAGAAGACTGCGGGCACGATAAGCCCGCCCTTGCGAAGAATAATGCCGGCCCGCTTACAACCGATGTTCGGGGTGGCAGGGCTGCCGTGCGGCGCGATACGGTGCGGAGCCGCGCCCCCCCTGCGGGGTCAGGTGCAGCCCCGGAGGAGGAAGAGAATCAGCAGTACGGGAATCGGCACTCCCAGCAACCAGAGGAGGATCCAGCCGATCTTCCCGCTTTCGCAGGGCACTTTGGGGAACCTTTTGGGGTTTTTCATACGACTGGTTTTTCGCATGGGGCATGCCACGCAGGGCAAGGGGCGGGAAGACCGCTTGGGAAGGGAAAGAAGCACAAGATGCCCGATGCTTCGGACCGCCACCGCAGACGCGTCCCCTTGCGTTTGGCACGAACGCGGTGCATTCTGTTAGCGCCCTGCCAGAATCCCGAACCGAACTCCCACCATGAAAATATCGCTCATCGTCCTCGCCGCCGCGCTCGCCGGCCTCTCCTACTTCGAACTGCGGGCGCAGAATCCTGCTCCTCCCGCAGGGACCACCTTGGCCTATCCTTACAATCAGGAGTGCATCGTCACGGTTGATCCGCGGGCCGAGCGCATGGACCTGACGCCGACCCAGGCGAGCCCTTCGGGCTTCCAAGCCGACGGGACGCTCCGCGGTCAATTGATCTACATGTCCGACGAGTGGTGCGTGCTCAAGGACGGCTCTTTCGAGAACTGGGTGCCGCGCGACAAGGTGCTCTGCATGCGCGCGTCGAAATGAAGGGCCTCGATGGTGATACGACAGCCATCGTAGAACGCCGGGAAGAGCCCCGCGCTATTGCGGCTTGCATGCCCGGGCTGCCGGCCCGTGCAGAATGCCAAACCGGCGGCTCCCTCCCGGTGCCGAGGTAAAGCCCTATGGTCCTGAGGGTCAGCCCCCTTTTCGCCCGCCCGCTCGCTGGTGCCGGGCGTGCTAGGAAAAACGCGATCATGAACACGTTCGCGAATGCCACGTTCAACATCGAGTCGTGGGACGAAAAGCCCGTCCACGAAAAGAAGGGCCTGCCGAAGATGACCCGCGTGACCGCGGTAGTCACCTACCGCGGCGACATCGAAGGCGAGGGAAAGGTCGAATACCTGATGACTTACCGTGCCGACGGCTCCGCGGTCTTCCTGGGTATGGAGCGGATCGAGGGCGGCTTGGCCGGCTACCGCGGCAGCTTCGTGCTCCAGCATGCGGGAAGTTTCGAATCCGGAACCGCCAAGTCCGCCTTCAGCGTGGTTCCCGGCTCGGGCACGGGCAAGCTCGCCGGCCTGCGCGGGCAGGGCGAGTATGCCGCCACCGGCTGCGAGACGCCGCTCACGCTCCAATACGACATCGACGGCATGGAAGAGGACCGCGAAACCGTGCTGGCTGCACCCGCTCCCGTCCCCACGGGAGTGTGAAGCCTTGCCCCGGCGGGCCCTACCACTCACAACCTGGAGCAGGATGAACCTGATCGCCCCCGGGGTCTGGACCTTGCGCTATCCGCTGCCGGTGCTCGGCACCGCTCACGGCCGGACCGTGACGGTGATCCGGCTGGCTTCCGGGAAGCTGGTCATTCACTCGATGGCACCCTTCACGGCGGACGATATCGGCCGGATCCGCAGCCTCGGCGAACCGGCCTGGCTGCTCGAGTCGATGCTGCTCCACGACACCTATGCGGCCGAAGGGCGCCGTGCTTTTCCGGACTTGCCGTTTCTCGGCCCTCCCGGCTTTTCGGAGGCGGCGGGCTTTCCGGTGCAAGACCTTCTCCCCCCACCCGCCGAATGGTCGGACGAGATCCGGGTGATCCGGCTCGACGGCGCGCCCAGGCTTGAAGAGCACCTGGTCCTGCACCTGCCATCCCGCACGCTGATTCTCGCGGATCTCGTCTTCAACTTTCCCGCCGACGAACGCGGCTGGGACCGCTTCTTCCATCGCCATGTCGCGGGGTTCCGGCGCTATCCCGGGATGAGCAGGATCTTCAAATGGTGCATCAAGGACCGGGATGCCTTCCAGGCGTCCCTGCGGGAAGTGCTGGCCTGCGAGTTCGACCGCATCATCCCCGGTCACGGCATCTTGATCGAGCGGAACGGAAAGGCCCTGCTCGAACGGGCCATGCAGGACGCCGGCCTGCTCTGACGAGTTGCAATCCGCACCCCAAGGTCGGCAGGGATATGCAGATTGCATTTTGCGACGCGCGGAGAAGCGTGCAACATCAGGCTCGGGAGGACCGGCACTGCTTCTGCGAAACAAGTTGCTACCCATGCCCTCCGGAGCCTCCCGCCACCCTTCCCTGCCGCCCGCCACGCGCCGTCGCTCGGCGGCGGAGGCGCTCTCCGGCATCCATGCGGTCGCCCTCACCTCGGCGATCATCGCCGGGCTCTATTTCGGGAAGGAGTTTCTCATTCCCCTCTCCCTGGCGGCGCTGATCACCTTCCTTCTCTCTCCTTTCGTCACGCGGATCGAGCGGTGGTTCGGCAAGGTGGGGGCCGTGGTCGCGGTCATGATGCTGATCGTCGGGGTCACCCTCGGAACGGGATGGACCCTGGGCAACCAGGCAATGGACCTCGCCAACCGCTTGCCCGCCTACAAGGAGAACATCCGCGCCAAGTTGCAAAGCGTGCAGCTTCCCCCCGGGGGGACTTTCGACAGGGTCTCCGAAACCGTGGAAGACCTGAAAAAGGATCTCCCCGGGGCCAACGTCAGCCCGGACGAGAAGGGCAAGGGCAGCAAGACCGACCCGATGGCCGTGGAGGTGATCTCCACACCCGACTCGTCGGTCCTGGACGACGTGAGCTCGATCCTCGCACCGGTGCTCGGGCCGCTTGGAACGGCAGGCCTGGTCCTGTTGCTCGCGACCTTCATGCTTCTCAAACGCGATGATCTCCAGGCCCGCCTGATCCGCCTGGTGGGCCAAGGACGGATCAGCGCCACCACACGGGCCATGGACGACGCTTCTTCGCGGGTGCGGCGCTACCTCTTCATGCAACTGGTGGTGAACGTGACCTACGGCATCCCCCTGGCCATCGGCCTCTATTTCATCGGCGTGCCGAACGCGGTCCTCTGGGGCGCGCTTGCAGCCGTGCTGCGGTTCATCCCTTACGTCGGACCATGGATTGCGGCGGTCCTGCCGATCGTGCTCTCGCTGGCGGTTTCCCCGACCTGGTTGCCACCCCTGCTCACCATCGGGCTGTTCGTCGTGCTGGAACTGCTGAGCAACAACGTGATGGAACCCTGGCTCTACGGCAGCAGCACGGGGGTTTCCTCCATCGCGCTGATCGTGGCGGCGGTCTTCTGGACCTGGATGTGGGGGCCTGCGGGCCTCATGCTGGCCACCCCCATCACCGTGTGCATGGTGGTGATGGGCCGCCACATCCCGCAGCTTTCCTTCCTGAGCGTGGTGCTGGGAGAAGAACAGGCCCTCACCCCGGCGGAGGACTGCTACCACCGCATGCTCCGGGCGGGCGAGCATGACGAAACGGAGCTGGTGGACGGCTTCCTCAAGTCGAAGTCGCTCGGCGAACTCTACGATGAGATGCTGGTGCCCGTGGTGGCCGCGGCCGAGGACGACCATCGGCAAGGGCTGATCGACAACGAGCAGCGCGACCGCATCGCGGCGGCCGTGCGCGAGACCGTGGATGACCTCTGGGAGCGGTTTGTCCCCGAAACCACCGTGGACGACGCGGTATCCCCGCCGCTACGGATCCAATGCCTGCCCGCCAGGGC
>CBFGPU010000376.1:0-4007 GCA_965650715.1 uncultured Haloferula sp.
GCTTCGACTACCTCTATAGCGGCGTTTCGGCCGTCTCGGTGAGCGCGGCGGTGGTGAACACCAACTACATCAAGGTCACCGTCCAAGCCGGAAACCTGACCCACTATTACATGGCCCGGAGCGGCTACGCCCATATCTACATGGGCACCTACTTCACCACCGAGCCGGACATCCATGGCCTGGTCCGCTACATCGTCCGCATCCCGCAGGCCAAGCTGCCCAACGGCCCCACCCCCTCCGACATCCGCAACACCACGACCACCGTCGAATCCGGCGACATCTTCGCGCTGGCCAACGGCGAGACGCGCTCGAAGCACTACTCCAACCAGCGGCTCAAGGACTGGTCCTACATCGGTGCCACCGGCAGCAACGTCGGCGTCTGGATGGTGCGCGACAACCACGAGGGCGGTTCGGGCGGGCCCTTCTACCGATCGCTCCTCAACCAATGCGGCAGCGACCAGGAGATCACCTACATCGTGAACTACGGCGAGGCGCAGACCGAGGCCTATCGCACCGGCATCCTCAACACCTACACGCTGGTCTTCAACAGCGGCGGGAGCCCGGGGTCGCCCGACGTGTCGTGGCATGCGAACATGGGGCTCTCCGGCTACGTGGCTTCCGCCGGCCGGGGGCGCGTGACCGGCGTGGCCATCAACGGCCGCGATACCAACTACACCTACACGGTGGGATTTGCCAACAGCACCGCGCAGTACTTCACCACCGCCGCGGCGAGCAACGGCTACTACAACTGCACCGGCATGCGGCCGGGCACGTACACGATGACGATCTACAAGAACGAGCTCGCGGTGTGGACCGGCAGCGCCACGGTCACCGCCGGCGGCACGCAGGTGTTCAACACGATCACCATCACCGGGGACCCGAGCAGCGTCACCCCCCTGTGGCGGATCGGGAACTGGGATGGGAGTCCCGCCGAGTTCCGCAACGGGGGCAGCATCACCACCATGCACCCCTCCGATCCGCGGCTTTCCTCGTGGGCACCGGGGACCTACGTGATCGGCAGCAGCTCGCCGTCTTCCTTCCCCTGCTACCAGTGGAAGGACATCAACGGCTCGCAGGCCATCCAGTTCAACCTGACATCCGGCCAGGTCGCTGCACGCACGGTGCGGGTCGGCCTGACCTGCGCCTATTCCGGAGCCAGGCCGAAGATCACGGTGAATTCCTGGACCTCCTCGAATCCGTCGCCCTCCACCCAGCCGTCGACGCGCACGCTGACCGTCGGCACCTACCGCGGCAACAACGTGACCTACACCTTCAGCGTCCCGGCCAGCGCCTTCGTCGCCGGGACGAACACCCTGACGGTGATCCCGATCAGCGGCAGCGGCAGCACGGGCTACCTGAGCGCCGGGTACAGCATCGACTGCGTGGATATCTACTAAGAACCCAGTAATTATCCCGAATTTGAAGGGGCTGCGGGCAACCGTAGCCCCTTCGATCATTCAAGAGGAGGAGAGGATGGTCACCAGCGGTATTCGATCCCGGTGAATAGCCCCCTGCCATCTCCCGGCAGGAATTGCCTCTGGTCCATGCCGTTCGCATTTTCGATCACGCCGGTGGTGGCGGCGTATCGTTCATCGGTGAGGTTCTTGCCCTCGATGAACCACGAGATTCCCTCCTCCACACGACGGCCGAGCTTGAAACCGAGAAGCGCGTATGGATCGGCCGCCAGCGTGTTCCGGTGGTCCACGAAGGATTTGACCGGCACCCATTCGAAGGTCGGGCCGGCATACCAGCCGCGGTCGTTTTCCCAGAGCAACTCGCCCCGCACGAGATGCTCAGGCAGTCCGGCGATCCGGTTGTCACCGTAGGTGGCGTCGTCATCGAAGCGGTAGTCGCCCCAAGTCCACGCGGTGCGAAAGACCACGCGGTCGGGTGCATCGTCCTGCCACGATCCTCCCAGCAGGTCCACCTCGGTCGCGAGTTCCACGCCTTGATGGATCGTCTTGTCCGCGTTGATCGTGCCTGTCGCCCCGATCGCTGCCGGCGGAGGGAGTTGCACGGTGAGCAATTCATCCTCCACGTCCGCCCGATACACCGATGCATCCCAGCGCCAGGCACCGAGAGTGCCCCGGGTGCCGAGTTCGTAGCTTGTCGCTTCCTGGGCCCGGTTCGCCACCACGGCGGTTCCCGACTCGCTGAAGGAAGGAGGCTCGTAGCTGCCGCTCACGTTTGCATAGACCTGCACGTCGCGGTAGTCCCATCGCAATCCCGCCTTGGGCGCGAAGTCCTCGTAGGCCCGGTCGTAGCTGCTGTTCGGCGGGGTCGGCCCGAAGACCCGGCGGGTCTCCCGTTCGTTTCTGGAAGCCGCACCTCCCAGGATGGCGGTGAAGCCGCCGCCCAACTCGAGCTGGCTTTCCAGGAATGCCTCCAGATTCCGCGCCGTTTGATCGTTCTCCTGCACCAGCGCGCCACGACTGCCGTTGACGTTCGCATAGTTCGCGGCGTCGGTTCGCCCGTGGGAATAGGTGAGCCCGCCACGCAGCCGGTGTCCCAACGCGAAGAGGTCGTCCGTATTCGTGATCACGAAACCGACCAGCGCATCATTCGACTTCTGGTCCACGACCTGGAAGATCGGGTGATCGAGATCCTTGTAAGTCCAAGCCGCGATCAGATCGACGCTGGTATTGTCGTAGGTGGCGGTCGTCTTGCTGGCGATGCGGTAGAGCTCGAAATCGCGCTTCTGGTGCAGCTGTACGTTCAAGGGTGCCGCCATCCCGGGATTTCTCTCGAGTTCCGCCTTCGTAAGGTTGCCCGGGAGTTCGGAATCGGTGAGGAGCGCGGTGATGTAGAGGCGGGTCTCGACATTCTCCGCGATCTTCCAACCGAAATTCGTGAAGAGCCTCTGGGCATCCTGGTCCGAGTGGTCCCGGAAGCCTTCCTGCAACTGCTGCGAAAGGCTGAAGTAGGCATCCGCCGGACCTTGGGAAAACCCGCCCGCGATCCGGGAGCGCAGGTAGCCGAAGGAACCCGCCTCGGCCCGTACCGAGAACCCGGGCGAAGTCAGCCCCGTATGCGAGATGTAGTCGATGGCACCGCCCAGCGTGGCGGACCCGTAGGTGAGCGAATTCGCGCCGCGCCACACGTTGATATAGGAAGCGGACAGCGGATCGAGCGCTTGGAAGTCGAAGCCTCCGTCCGCGAGATTCAGGGGCACGCCATCCTGCAGCACGCGGATCCCGCGGCCATGGAAGGTGCGCTGCAAGCCGGAGCCGCGGATCGAGAGCCGTGCCTCGTCCGAGCCGAAGCGGGGCTGAGCGAAGACGCCGGCGGATAACGCGAAGGTATCAGCGACCGTGCTGGCACGACCGGTGAGATAGCGTTCGGCATCGATTACCTCGGCCCCGCCGGGGACGGTCGCGAGTTCGACACGACTGGCTTCGGGAGTGGGAACGGTAAGCGAGGGATTGCCTCGCTCCTCCGAAGCGGCGACCACGATGTCTTCGAGGGGAGCGCCGGATCGGGAGGCGGTCTCCGGGGCATCGGGATCGGCATGGGACAAGGGAGTGAGAATGCCGGCAACAAGCAGGCAACGATGGATGGAATTCACTGGAGTGGTTTGCTGGCGCAGGCGGCCAAACGGCCGGGCGCTCTTGGTTTGAAAGAGGAAGAAACGGAGGAACCGGTGGAGTTCCTCCCGCCGTACAAGCTCGCACCTGGACGGCGGGAGGGTCCGGCCCTTGTGTCCTTGCGCTACCGGCATGAGACCGGCATTGCGGGACCGGAAAGTTCCGAGAAATTGGCGGAACGCACACGCGCGTGACCCGGAGGCACAAAGCGCATCCAAAGGGACATGCCCCCAGCGATCTCCGGACGAGAGTCCGCGGTGAGACCGGCAGTGGACGGGATGCCAACAGGTAAACGCGACGCGCGCTCTCAGCCCAGCCGTTCAGGCGGAGGGAGAGGCGGCACCACGGCTAAAGTTCCAACGGCCGCATGCAGGGCCGGAAACGCGGGAGAAAGATAGTCGGTCCCACGCGGCACGGCGAGCG
>CBFGPU010000377.1:0-3991 GCA_965650715.1 uncultured Haloferula sp.
ATCGGCTCCTTCACGGCTGGAGGAGTAATTGACCACGACCGCGGCACCTTCCGCAGCGAGATCCTTGGCGATGGCAGCACCGATCCCTTTGGAGGCTCCGGTGACGAGGGCAACTTTTCCGGCGAGTTTCTGAGTGCTCATGGTCTGAATGGTATGTAGTTGACTGATTGGTAAAGATTTAGGTACGAAAAAACACGCAAGGTTCAGGGATGACCGACGGGACCGAGGAAGCGGGCTCTCACCGGCCCCAAGGAGCGGGATCGCCGGACCATGGATGGGATAGGGAGAAAGAAACCCAACGTGACCAAGCGGAGGCGATGGAGAAGCCGGGAGAGATCGGTGGTTTTGCGGAGGTTCATGCTGGCGCTCAATGGTTTATAGTTGACTATATAGTAAACAACTAGTGCAAAAAAAAGCGGGTTCAGGTCGCCTTGGCAGTCTCGGGCACGCCGAGGAAGCCCATGACCATTTCGGGCAAGATGCGGAGAGGCTCCAAGCTATTCTGAATGCGGGCTTCGGTCAGGCTGCCCTCGTAGAGAGTGTAAACCGCCTTGGCCTTGATCAGCGGATCACCGGCGGCCACCGATCCTTCGGCCTGCGCGTCGCGGATCGCGGATTCCAAGTAGCGGACCATCCGGCAGAGAGTTTCCTGGACTTTCACCCGGATCGGCTCGTTCTCCTTGCAAACTTCGGAACCCAATGAAAAACAGGGACATCCGAGAATCTGACCGTTCTTCTCCAGCATCTCCTTCTGGCAATCGTAGGACGATTGCAGCATGAGGCGGATGCGTTCCAGCGGGGGGTTGGAAGCCGAGAACATCGCGTCGAACTTCGGCTTCATCTCGGTCTGCCAGTCTTCCTCGAGCGCCGCCACCGCCAGATCTGCCTTGGATTCGAAGAAGTAGTAGAAGCTCCCCTTCTTGACCCCGGCCTTTTCGCAGATGGCGTCAATCGTCACCACCCCGTAGCTGTTCTCCCAGATCAAATCTCCGGCAGCTTCGAGAAGGCGTTGCTTGGCGTCACTTTTGCGTCCCACGCCGGAATAGATAGTTGACCGTTTGGTAAACTACAAGGGGAATTTTCGGAAAATTGTCCGAAGAGCGCGAGGGACCTATTCTTTCACGGGTGCCTTTTGAGGTGGCAAGCCGGCTTTTTCGCGTTCGAGGATGGTGATGAAATCGGCGAGTTCCTTGGTACGGGGGCCGTCGGGACTTTCGGCGATGGCCTTTTTGAGCACGGCGATGGCCTCGTCCTTCTTACCTGCGGAGGCGAGGGTGCCGGCGGCATGCCCGTAGACCTGCTGGCGGAGTTCGCCTTTGATCTCGCCCTTGGCGAGGGTCTCCTCGACGTGCTTCATGGCGCCATCGAGGTCCTGCTTCGAACGGAACTCGCCGAGCTTGGCCATGAAATCCGCGAACTTCTGCTCGTTGTCCTGCCGGGCGGCGAAGCCGGTGGTATCGGCGGGGTCGGCGCCTTTGATCTCCGTGGCGAGTTCCGGGTAGTTGGAAAGTAGCATGGCGCTTTCCAGTTCCATGCCGTCGAGCGCGCCGATGAGGAGGCGGGCTTTTTCGATGCCCTCCTTCGTGGCGGCAGAGGCGATGGCTTGGTCACGGGACGACTTCCTGGCGAGGAGGGAGTCGAGGTGGGGCAGGTACTTTTCCGGGCCGCCGGCCTGGTAGCCCGTGGCTGCGAAAGGTTTTCCCGCGGCATCGCAGAGGAGGATCGTGGGATAGGCCTTGATCGGGTACTTTTTGAGAAGGGCGGCGTTCTGAAGCGCGACGGCTTCGGTGACGCGGGACTTATCCTTGGGATAGTCGAGCTCGAGGAGGACGAACTTGTCCCCGGCCGCTTCGAAGCCGGGTTGTTCGAAGACTTCCTTGCGGAGTTTGACGCACCAGACGCACCAGTCGGAGCCCGTGAAGTCGATCAGGAGATTCTTGCCCTCGGCAGCGGCCCGCTTGCGCGCGGCTTCGTAGTCGTCGGTCCAGCCCTTGCCGGCGGCGAAAGTGGAACCAACGAGGACCGGGGCGAGGAGCAGGTGAAGAAGCCGCATGGTGGAGGGTCACGTCGGGAGGAGCCGAGGGGTTTACCGGGGGAGGGCGGATACATCGGGTGGTATTTGGAAAGATCAGCGGTATTCCTCGACAGGTGGATGGCGAAGCGCGCGCTTGACCCTTCGTTATCAAACGTCCAGCGTGTCCGCCCGCCGCGGCCAGGAGGCTCCGGTGAACACCACTAGACTACCCATCGCCATGGCCGCGAAGATCTACACGAACAAGGACGCGTCGCTCGCTCCGCTGAAGAAGAAGACCCTGGCCGTGATCGGCTTCGGTTCCCAGGGCCACGCCCACGCGCTCAACCTCAAGGACAGCGGCCTGAAGGTCGTGATCGGCCTCTACCCGAAGTCGAAGTCCCGCGAAGTCGCCAAGAAGCTCGGCTTCGAGGTCATGGACACCGCCGAGGCCGTCAAGGTCGCGGACGTGATTTTCGTGGCGGTGCCGGACACGAAGATCGCCGCCGTCTATAACAAGGACATCGCGGCGAACCTCAGCAAGGGCAAGACCCTGCTGTTCTCCCACGGTTTCGCCGTCCACTTCAAGACGATCGAAGCGCCGAAGGACGTGAACGTGATCATGGTGGCACCGAAGGGCCCGGGCCACACGGTCCGCAGCCAGTTCGTCGATGGCAAGGGTGTTCCCGGCCTGATCGCCGTGCACAACGATGCCGACGGCAAGGCCAAGGACATCGCGCTCGCTTGGGCGCGCGGCGTCGGCTGCACCCGTGCCGGGGTGTTCGAAACCAACTTCCGCGAGGAGACCGTGACCGACCTCTTCGGCGAGCAGTGCGTGCTCTGCGGCGGTGCTTCCGCCCTGGTGAAGGCCGGCTTCGAGACGCTGGTGGAAGCCGGCTACCAGCCGGAGATGGCCTACTTCGAGTGCCTCCACGAGCTGAAGCTGATCGTCGACCTGATGAACGAAGCCGGTATCGCCGGGATGCGTTTCTCGATCTCCGAAACGGCCGAGTGGGGCGACGTGAGCGTCGGCCCGAAGATCATCGACGCCTCCGTGAAGAAGCGCATGCAGAAGCAGCTCAAGGAGATCGAGTCCGGCAAGTTCGCCAAGGAGTGGATCGCCGAAGCGACCAGCGGCGGCAAGAAGTTCAACGAGATCCGCAAGGCGGAAGCCGCCCACCAGATCGAGAAGGTCGGTGAGAAGCTCCGCTCGACGATGAGCTGGATCAAGCAGAAGAAGCTCAAGAAGGGCGCGGCCCAGGCGAGCTACGTGTCTTCCTCGAAGTAAGAGACCGCTTTCAGAGAGCCCGGTTCCCGCAGGGGAGCCGGGCTTTTTCGTGCCCGGGCGGCGGGGGCCTCCACGGAAGGGTAGTTCGGGTTCCGATACTTGGATGATTGCGACATGCCCGAAAGGACCTGTGCCGAAAATCCGTTTCCCGCTGCCATTCCGGATGCTTGCCATGTGCCGGAACGGCCGTTAGACAGCCCCTCTACTTCCCAAGAAATCATGACGACAACACTCAGCGGTGAACCCATCGCTCATAACGCCAAACGGCTCCTGTGGGCCGGTTTCCTTGCCATTCTGGCTGCCGGTATCGGCTTCGGTGTCCGGGGTGGCATTCTTGCCAACTGGGCTGCCGATTTCGGCTTCACGGGTGCCCAGTTGGGCTCGATCGGTGGAGCGGGTTTCACCGGCTTCTGCTTCGGGATCATCATCGGTGGCGTGATCGTGGACAAGATTGGTTACGGCAAGTTGGTCTTCGCCGCTTTCCTGTTCCACGTGGTTTCGGCATTGATCACCTTCGCCGCCCACAAGGGCCAGGCACAGGAAACCGCCTATACCTTCCTCTATTGGGGCACCTTCGTTTTCGCGTTGGCCAACGGCACGCTTGAGGCCGTCGCCAACCCGCTGGTGGCTACCCTTTTCCCGAACAATCGCACCCATTACCTGAACATCCTGCACGCTTCCTGGCCTGCAGG
>CBFGPU010000378.1:0-3987 GCA_965650715.1 uncultured Haloferula sp.
CAGGCGCCGCACGCTGACGAGCGCCGCGGCGACCTCGATCTGGCGGTTCTGCGAGGCAAGATAGGTGAGCACGCCGCCGGTGCCGTTGCGGAATTCCTCGTTGGAGCGTAGTGCCGCGTCGTCAGCGAATTCCACCGTTCGTTGCAGTTCCTGCTCCTGGCGGCGCAGGTAGGTCTCCGCCACCAACGCCTGCTCGACCTCGCCGAAGGCATCGAGCGTGACGCGCTGTAGGTTCGCGACCGCCTCGCGCTCCGCCGCATCCGCCTGTTCGATACCGGCGCGCAGTCGTCCGCCCTGGAAGATCGGTTGGGTCAGGCTACCGCCTAGCGACCACACGCCGTTCGAGCTGCTAAGGATCTTTTCGAGCTGGTCGGTCGTTGTGCCCAAGCTGCCGGTCAGGCTGATGCTCGGGTAGAGCGCCTTGACCGACTCGTCCTTGCGTCGTCCGGCCGCAGCGAGCCGGCGCTCCGCCTCCAAGAGGTCGGGCCGCCGCAAAAGAAGTTCGGAAGGAAGCCCGGCGGGAGGAGGGGAGGGGAGTTTCGGCAAGCGCGCCGCTCCGGCGACATCGCCCGAGGGATAGCGGCCTAACAGGAGCTCAAGTTGCCGTAGCGCCCGCTCGCGTTCGCCGCGGCGCCGTTCCAGATCGGAGCGCGTCGTCGCCAGCTCGGTTTCGCTCAAGCGCACCTGGGCGGCGGAACCGCCGTCTTCCGCGATCGCCCGCTCGAAGCGCTCTCGCACCAGCGTGGATGACTCCTCGCGCGACTTCACCGCCTTCTCGGCCAGCGCGATCTGCTCGTTCGCCTCCGCCACGGCAAGCCATGCCTTCGCCACCTGGGCGGCGAGCGAGGAGCGCAGGGTCCGGTCGGCCTGGGCCTGCGCCTGCGCATCGGCGATCGCGGCTTCCGTGCCGGCTTTCGCCTTGCCCCACAGATCGACCTCCCAGGCGGCCTGCAGCGAGACGCCGAAGCTGTTGCTGGTGGACCCCCCGCTGACGCCCGGCAGCCCGATGAAATTCTGCTTCTGCCGGCTGGCATTCAGTCCCGCGCCCAAGGTGGGCAAGCGCTCGGCTCCGGCGATCTTTGCTACCGCGGCGGCTTGTTCGACGCGTGCGGCTGAAGCGCGCAGGCTGGGATTCGAGCGCTGCGCTTCATCGACCAGCCGCTCCAAGGACGAGCCGCCGATCTTCCCGACCCAATGGTGATCGACTCCGGCGCGGGCTTGCTTGGTGGCCGACCAGCTTCCTGGAACATTCCCCGCTTCGCCGCTCCGCGAGGCGGGCGACTGAAGGGCGCAGGCACCGAGCAGTGCCGCCATCGCGATGGCGCTTGCGCGAGGGGCACTCATGCAGGCTTGTTAGAAGGGGAACTCCACTTGGGGCCCCTGCGGTTTCGATTCATCGCCGCCCCCCTCGGAGGCACCCTGCCGCATGCCTGCGGCAGCAAAGCGGATGAACCTGGAGAGGATCTGCTCGGTGGACGGATTCCCGGCTTCCCCGCCGGACATCCGCTGGACCTTGTCGGAGTGAGCCATGGTATGGATCATCGCGCCAGACATCAGGTGCATGCGCCACCAGATCTCGTCCGGGGGCAGGCCGGGGAGGGCCTTCGAAAAGGCCTTGTGGAAGCGCGTGGCCATGGTGATGAAGAGGGTCTCGACCACCGGCGGCAACTCGCAGCCCTGCTGGCCGAACATCCGGCCCATGAGTTTGAAGAATAGCTTCTCGGACAGCTCCGAGCGGCGCACTTGGGTGGTGAAGGGGCGGATGAACGCCTCCAGGATCTCCTCGATGGCGAGGGGCTTGCCGGCGGCCCGGCGTTCGAGGGCTTCCAAGCGGGCGATCCGCTCTTCCGTCACCGGATTGATATAGCGTGCCATGACCACGGCGACCAGACCCTCCCGGCTGCCGAAATGGTAGTTTACCGCCGCGACATTCGCACCGGCTTTGTTCGTGATGTCCCGGACGGACACCCGGTCGAATCCTTCATCCGCGAACAGCATTTCAGCCGCTTCGATCAGCCGCTGCTTGGTCGCCACCTTCGAGTCTCCAGCTACCGCGCTCATGGGAGAAACCTTGATTCAAGCATCCCACCTGTCAAACGAACGATTTAACCGGTGGTTAGACGATTCATCCAGATTGCTGGAAATGAGAGAATTGCGAGCTTGTGAAAATTTTCACAAGCCCGATTTGTATTATTCAAACAATCTGCAATGGTATGTTGCATGGCTAGCCGGGTTCTTATCATCGGTGGAGGATTTGCAGGTTTGGAATGCGCGCGGACCCTCGCCGGGGATTCTCGCTTCGAGGTGACCCTCGTGGATCGCACCAACCATCACCTCTTCCAGCCGCTCCTCTATCAGGTCGCCACCGCCTCTCTCGCCGCGCCGGATATCGCCCGCTCGATCCGCCAGATCCTCGAGCACGCCTCGAACGTAACGGTGCTGATGGACGAAATCGTGGCCATCGATACGGCAGGCAAGCATGCCACGGGCAGCTCGGGCACGCGCTATGACTTCGACTACATGCTGTTGGCCGCCGGTGCGCGCACCTCGTTCTTCGGCAAGTCGGAGTGGGCGCAATACACCCTTTCGCTGAAGTCGCTGGCCGATGCCCAGGGCGTTCGCCGCACCGTCCTCTCGAATCTCGAACGTGCCGAACTCACCACCGACCAGGCCGAGCGACGCCGCCTGATGACGGTCGCCATTGTCGGGGGAGGTCCCACCGGCGTTGAACTGGCCGGGGCCTTCGCCGATCTGGTCCACCGCTCGCTACGCACGAACTTCCGCCGCATCGATACCTCGAAGCTGCGCATCATCCTGATCGAAGGCTCGAAGCGGATCCTCGAAGCCTTCGACGAGGACCAGAGCGAATACACCCGCCAGCGCCTCAAGACCCTCGGCGTGGAAGTTTGGACCGGCATGCGCGTGGACGACGTGAAGAGGGGAATGCTCCACTTCACCGACGGCACGACGCTCGAAAGCGAAGCGATCATCTGGGCGGCAGGCGTGGAGGCGCAGCCGCTCACCGCCATGCTCGGCGTGCCGCTGGCCGACCGAGCGGGCCGGGTGACACCGGAGGGCGACCTTTCGCTTCCCGGCTTGCCCTATGTCTTCGTCGCCGGGGACCTCGTGCGGATGAAGGATGCGAACGATGTACCGGTGCCGGGTCTCGCGCCCGCCGCGTCGCAGATGGGCCGCCATGTGGCGAAGGTGCTGAAGGAGGAATTGCGCTTGGAGAAAGGCCGCTTCGCCGGGCAGAAGCTCGATCTCCGCGCCCGGTTCCGCTATCTCGACAAGGGCTTCATGGCGATCATCGGCAAGAACCATGCGGTGGTGAAGGCCGGCAAATTCAAACTGCAGGGGCTGCTCGCCTGGTTCGCCTGGCTCTTCATTCACATCGCCTTCCTGATCGGCTTCCGCAACCGCCTCTCGGTGCTTCTCGGCTGGGCCTTCGCTTACATCCGGGACAATCCCGAGGCACGCATCATCGTGAATCCTCCCGGGACGAAGCCGCAGATGTGAACAAGTGTCTCCTTCGTTTCTTCATCCTCTTATCCTTGCTTCGCCCGCGATCTCCGCTTTCCTCCGGCCATGGACTTGGAAGCCCTGAAGATCGCGCTCGCCGCGTCTCCCGACAACCTCCCGCTGCTCATGATGGTGGGCAAGTTGCACGAGGACCGCTTCGAATTGGCGGACGCGCGCGCCTGCTACGACCGCGTGGTCGTCTTGCAGCCGGATCACGGCGAGGCGCTGGTCGGGATCGCCCGCTTGCTCGATCTGGCCGGAGAGAGTTCGGAGGCCGCCGTGCGTCTGGAATCGCTCTGCGCCCGCCAGCCGAAACTCGCTTCCGCCTGGATGCTGCGCGCGAGGATCGCATTCGATGAAGGGGATGCCATGGCCGCGCGGTCCTATTACGATACCGCCGTGGACCTCGACCGCTCGCAGGCCGACGACGAGTTCCTCCAGTCGATCCTCAAGGCAGGCGGCAGC
>CBFGPU010000379.1:0-3983 GCA_965650715.1 uncultured Haloferula sp.
CGGAGCTACCGGCTCCTCGTTTCTGAGAACCTCAGCGCTTGGACGGACTACGGCCTGGTCCGCGCCGCCGACTGGCCCGCTACCAGCACGCCCTTCGAACTCGATCCGGGCCCGGCCTTGCCCGGGAAGCTCTTCGTGAAGGTCACCACGGCGACCGATTGATCGCTCGTGAACGGCCTGAACAAGATGGCTGATGCCAGAATTTGCGAGCGGAGCGGTTCGTCGCGGAACGAAGCCGGCGAGGACCATGGGAATCGATGCTTCGCGTCGGCCGGGGCGCCGGCTTGACGCGCATCCACGAGCGCGCGGCCGAGCCAGGCGGCAGTCTTTTCATTGACAGTATGCCCGGCGAGGGAACTGAAGTCTCCGCGACCCTGCCGACATGAAAAGTCCCATCCGCATCCTTTTGGCCGATGATCACCCGTCGCTGCGCGCCGGGCTCGCGGCGATCCTCGACAGCCAGCCCGATCTGAAGGTCGTTGCCGAAGCGGGCAGCGGCCGGGAGGTCATGGCGTCGGAGGAAAGGGCGGACCTTTACATCCTCGACCTGCGCATGCCGGACGGCGATGGCATCCGGACGATCAAAGACCTCATCGCCCGCGATCCGGCCACGCGGGTGCTGGTCCTCACCACCTACGATAACGAGGAAGACATTTTCCAAGCGCTCGAAGCCGGAGCCCGCGGCTATCTGCTCAAGGACACGACCAAGGAAGAGCTGATCGCCGCCGTTCGGAAAATTCACACCGGCGAGCGCTACCTGCCGCAGGGCATTGCGGCACGTCTGGCAGACCGGTTGGTCCGTCCCACCCTCACGCCGCGGGAGCTCGATGTGCTGCGCCTCATGTCGCGTGGCCGGACCAACAAGGAGATGGCGTCCGCGATGTTCATTTCCGAGGAAACGGTGAAGACGCATTTGAAATCGCTCTTTCAGAAGCTCGGCGTTCATGACCGCACCGAAGCGGTCGCGGTCGCGCTCCAGCGCGGCCTCATCCGGCTGGACTCCCCTGATCGGGGGGGATGAGAATCCCTCCTCGGTGTGCTGGCTCGCGGACCTTGAAAGTTCGCAACATCGCCACTATCGAACATGCCCATGAAACCCGAACGGCTCACCACCCTGGCCCCTCTCGTCCTTCTCGCCTTCGTCTCCGGCTTGTCCGCCCAGGACAAACGCGAGCAAGCCACGCCCGAGCAGGCTCGCAGGAACTTCGCCCGGCCCATCGAACTCGCGCCGGACGACGTGCGTGCTTTTCCCGACGCGCCCGCCGGTTTTGACAAGCCGCGTGAAGGTGCCCCGGCGGGCCGCCTTGAGACCTTCTCGTATGATTCTTCCGTTACCGGCACCCGGCGCGAGGCGAACGTTTATCTTCCGCCCGGCTACTCATCCGAGCGGAAGTACCCCGTGCTGTACCTCCTCCATGGCATCGGAGGAAATCAACACGAGTGGACGGGCTACATCCATGCCGACACGATCATGAACAACCTCCTGGCCGACGATAAGGCGTTGCCGATGATCGTCGTGATGCCCAACGGCCGCGCGCTTCCGGACGACCGCCCGCCGAAGGAGATCTACTCGCCCGAGCACGCCGCGGGCTTCGCGAAGTTCGAGCGGGACCTGCTCGATTGCCTGATCCCCGCGGTGGAAGCGAAGTATTCGGTTCTTGCCGATCGCGAGCATCGCGCGCTCGCCGGCCTTTCCATGGGAGGCGGCCAGACGCTCAACTTCGGGTTCGGGAACCTCGGCACCTTTGCTTGGGTGGGCGGGTTTTCCTCCGCGCCCAACACCAGGCCGCCCGCCGAACTCGTGCCCGACCCCGCGGCCGCGCGCGGGAAACTGAAGCTGCTCTACCTGTCCTGCGGGAACAAGGACGGGCTCATCAGCATCTCCCAGGGCGTGCACGTGCACCTGAAGAAGCACGATGTCCCGCACGTCTGGAATGTGGATGACCACGGCCACGACGGCGGAACCTGGGGCAACAATCTCTATCACTTCGCGCAGAAGCTTTTCCGTTGAATGGAAGAGGCATCCACGGCCACGACCGCTTCGGTTCGGTTCGTGAGTGGACGTAGGAGGCCCGGACCCTCGCCATCGACAACATCACGACCGCTTCCTCCCGTCGATCATACAAAAAGCCGGCTCCCTCGCGGAAGCCGGCTTTTCAAAAGGGAACGGGTCACGCCCCCGGTAGCTCGATGAACCCTTCGAGCTTCCGGATACGGGTGGGGTGGCGCATCTTGCGGAGGGCCTTGGCCTCGATCTGGCGGATACGCTCGCGGGTCACCTGGAACTGGCGGCCCACTTCTTCAAGCGTGCGGCTGTAACCGTCCTTCAGGCCGAAGCGCTGCTCCAGCACCTCGCGCTCGCGCTCGGTCAGCGTGTCGAGCACGTCCTTGATCTTGTCCTTCAGCATCGAGAAGCCCGCTTCTTCCATCGGGTTGTCCGCGGACTTGTCCTCGATGAAGTCGCCGAACGAGGTGTCGTCCGAATCGCCGACCGGGGCCTGCAGGGAGATCGGCTGCTGGGCCATCTTGAGCACGGCGCGGACACGCTCGACGGGAAGGTGGATTTCTTCGGCGATTTCCTCCGGGGAAGGCTCGCGGCCGTATTCCTGCACGAGCTGCTTCTGCACCCGCATCAGCTTGTTGATCGTCTCGATCATGTGCACCGGGATGCGGATGGTCCGCGCCTGGTCGGCGATCGAGCGGGTGATGGCCTGGCGGATCCACCAGGTCGCATACGTGGAGAACTTGTAGCCGCGGCGGTATTCGAATTTCTCGACCGCCTTCATCAGGCCCATGTTGCCTTCCTGGATCAGGTCGAGGAAGGACAGGCCGCGGTTGGTGTACTTCTTCGCGATCGAAATCACGAGGCGGAGGTTGGCCTCGACCATCTCGGTCTTCGCCTTGAGCGCTTCCTTCAGCCAGTGGCGGAGCTGCTTGTTGGTGTCGTCGAAGGTTTCGACCTCATGCCAGCAGCGCTGCTGGATCTCGCGCAGCTTGGTCACGAATTCCTTGTCCTCCGGATCCGCCTGCACCTTGCGGCCGTACTTCCAGAACTTCTGCTGGTAGTCCTCGACCTGCTCGCAGAAGTCCTCCACCACCTTCTGCTTGAAGTAGAATTTCGTGTAGATGCGGTGCAGGCTCTGCAGGTTCTTCTGGAAGGTCTCCTCGAGCTTCTTCTTGCCCCGCGGGTTCTTCGCGGACATCTGGCGGAAGAGATCGTCGTTCTCCTCGTGCAGGTGCTTCAGCTGCTCGCACTGCTTCGG
Source organism: uncultured Haloferula sp. (assembly GCA_965650715.1). GTDB lineage: Bacteria > Verrucomicrobiota > Verrucomicrobiia > Verrucomicrobiales > Akkermansiaceae > Haloferula. Next base: position 3,264 of record CBFGPU010000379.1, read on the forward strand.
CAGGATCTTCATGTAGCGCTCGCGGCTCTCGATCTTCTTGTCGAGGATCACGCGGTCGAAGCGCTCCTTGCCCTTGAGCAGCTTGTCGGCGAGGTCGAGATAGCACTCGGCGGTGAAGCCGAAGAGGTGGAGCTGCTTGGCCACCTCGATCTCCGCATCCTCGATGCGCTTGGAAATCTCCACTTCCTGCTCGCGGGTCAGCAGCGGCACCTGGCCCATCTGCTTGAGATACATCCGGACCGGGTCGTCCAGGATGTCGAGCTTCTGGTCCTTCGCGTCATCGACATCGTCGTCCGCGTCGTCGCGCTTCTTGTCCTTGTAGCGGTCGACCTCGGAAGCATCGATGATGTCGAACTCCATGTTGCGGAGGCGCTCCATGATCGCCTCCACGTCCGCCGGCTCGACCAGGTCGTTCGGCAGGATTTCGTTGATGTCGTCGTAGGTGAGGTATTCCTGCTCCTTGGCCAGCTTGATCAGTTCGCGGATCTTCTCCTGAATCTCCGGAGTGTCGATGCGCGGCTTCTCGCCGTCGGCGCGATGGGTCTCGGCGGCGGGAGCGGTGGCAGCGGCTTCCACCTTCTTCTCGGGAGCGGCGGCCTTCTTGGTCTCCGCGGCCTTCTTGGCTTCCGGCGCTGCCTTCTTCGCCTCGGGCGCGGGAGCCGCCTTCTTCGGAGCTTCGGCGGGCTTGGCCTTCTCCGCCTTGGCGGCGGGCTTCGCTGC
>CBFGPU010000380.1:0-3974 GCA_965650715.1 uncultured Haloferula sp.
AGTGGGGTGGATGTCGAACATCGGTCGCCTGGGGAACCTCGATGCCGGGCTCGCGGCTGGAGCGTGGAGCAAGGTGGGGAGCAAGCCGTGGATGAGCGCGGGCGATTTCCAGACGTTCTGCAATTCGGTAGCGAACGGGAACGGCGGAAGCCTGGAGGCTTTCGCGGAGCAGCTTTCGACAAAGTGGCCGGCGGCGGAGGCCGGGAGCCAATTCGCGCGGTGGACGGAAGAGGATCCGAGCTCGGTGGGGTCGATCCTGGCAAGGTTGCCGGCGTCCGAGATCCGGGCTGCGGGGGTGGAAGCGATGTTGAGGACCTTGGAGAAGACGGCTCCGGATCAGGTGGAGGAGTGGCGGAGGCAGTTGGGGCAGTGAGGGAGGGATGGGATGCTTGGTGGTGATTTCGTTAGGAGGGTAAGGGGACTGAAGGGTGAGTTCGAAAGCTGCGAAGGATCGCAGCAGTCCAAGGGCCTGCGGCTTTCATGGGGGTGGACCTGGGGAGAGGAGGCTGAATTGAGCGGGAGGAGGTAAACGGCGGGGCGGGAAATGACATATAGAGGGTGAACCTGTTTCGTGTGGCGTTCCGTGCCCGACGGAATCCTGCGAATCCCTTTGAACGGCCGCGACTTGCGGTATCCTGTCCCAAACCCTGATGAAGATTCCCGCTCGAGTCGCCGGCCTGGCCGGAGCGCTCCTGATGCTTGTGACGCCTGCCGCCGACGGCGAGGCGATGCTGCAGTATTTCAACACGAGCTGGGCCGAACTGACCCGCAAAATGCCGGAACTGGCGGAGGCCGGGTACGATTCGTTGTGGCTGCCGCCGCCGACCAAGGGATCGGGCGGATTGTCGGTGGGGTACGATTGCTGGGACCGCTTCGACCTGGGGTCGAAGGACCAGCGGGGCACGGTGCGGACGCGCTACGGGACGGAGGCGGAGCTGCTGGAGATGGTGCGGGTGGCGCACCGCTTCGGGATCCGGATCTACTTCGACAATATCATGAACCACAACGCCTTCGACGTGCCGGGCTACAATGCCTTCACGCCGATCGACGTGTATCCGGGGTTCGTGCCGGAGGACTTCCACCTGCGGCGGACCGAGGACGGCTTTTACCGGAAGTGGGACAACACGCGGGACTGGAACGACGCGTGGCAGGTGCAGAACCTGGGGCTATCCGACCTGATCGACATCGCCACGGAGCCGGGATCGACCAATCACAACCACGGTTCGTACGAGGGCGACACGATCCCGAAGATCGATTTCGTGCGGCATCCGAACAACCCGGAGTTCTATTGCTACCTGCCGACGGGGAGCGGGCAGAAGCACTCGGCGGGACAGGGCACCTACGTGGGCTTCGGCAGCGGAAACGGGATCACGGCGGGGACGATCGCGGCGAACGCATCCTTCTACTCGGAGCGGGTGGAGGATTTCCTGCATCGGGCGGCTCGCTGGCAGCTCGACCGGACGAAGGCGGACGGCTACCGGCTGGATGCGGTGAAGCACACCCCGGCGGACTTCTTCGGGGCGACGTACGGGAACGACAAGGATTCCTCGAACTACGGGTACTCGGGGCAGATCCAGCAGCAGTTCAACCTGAGCCGCGGCTTCAGCGACTGGAGCAACCACCGGGACAGCGTCTTCAACACGGAGCAGGGACGCGACGACGCGATGCTCTTCGGCGAGCACCTGGGGCAACCGCCGGCGTACGGGTCCTACATCGATGCGGGGATGCGGCTGGTGGACAACGACCTGAGGTCGAATTTCAATAACCTGTTAGGCAATCCCTCCGCCGGACTCAACGGCTACGACCAGGCGGGGCAGGGTGGATTCTCGCCCTCGGTCGCGGTGATGCATGCGCAGAGCCACGACAATGACTATGCCGCGCGGCGGGAGTTGCAGCATGCCTTCTATTTCACGCGGGCGGGGCTGGGCCTGGTGTATACCGATGGCAATTATCATGCGGGGATTTTGGGCGAGAGCGGCGGGGCCTTCCCGCGGCATGCGAACACGGCCTTCCTCGGGCAGTGGGGCGATGCGCGGATTCCGAACCTGCTGAAGATCCACAACGACTTCGCGCGCGGCTGGCAGCGCGGGCGCTGGAGCGGGGCGGATCTGGTGAGCTACGAGCGGATCGACGACCGGGAATTCAGCGAGGGCAACCAGACACTGAAGGAGCGGAAGGGTGCGACCATGCTGATCGCGGTGAACGACAACTATGCTTCGGGCGTGGCGATCCAGGGCGGGACCTCGTTTCCCTCGCAGGGTGGTGCGGGCGGGGAGAACAATCCGGACACGGGCGACGAGTACCTTTTCCAATATGCGCGGGGCTACGGGAGCCAGACGGGCTTCTACACCTATGCGTCCGGGCTCGGCTCGGTGATCGTGGGTCCGGGCAGCTACTTCGTTTTCGCGCCCCGCACGCCGGAGGAGTCCGACCTGTGGAAGAACGCGGGCGGTGCGCCGATCTCGATCTACCAGGGGACCGAGAAGGCGGGAAGCATCGAGGTCGAGCGGCGCGACGGGCCGGACGGCGATCCGGCATTCAATCCCAACGGCGTGCCGGACGCGGTGACGAACGACTATGCGTATCGTACTTCGGTGCCGCGGGTGACGAGCGCGAGCGACCTGCGCTTCACCGTGCGCGCGGACGGCTCGGCGGAGAACATCCTGCTGCGGCTGGACGGGGGGATCGACCTGAACGGGACGCGGCCGGGAGGGAATACCGACCCGCTCTACCGCGACCGGCCGCCGGCGGTTTCGACGGATGTTTTCCTGGGCTACGAGCAGCCGGGCTTCGTGCGGCGGCAGTTCGCGGAGAAATTCGCGGCGAAGGACACCTCGCGCAACCAGACGGGATCGGCGGGGGCGGAGACGTATGCGAAGGTGATCGGCACGGGCGGCTTCACGATCGCGAACGGCCCGGCGGCGGCGAACAACTTCGGAACGGACGGCGGCGAGCTGGCGGCGTTCCTCTATCACGATCCCGAGGCGGTCGTGGGCGGCACGCCCGGCGGCGGGTGGCCGGGCGGGGTGGCACCGTTGCAGTATGTCGAGGAGGCTTCGACGATCGCGGTGTGGGCGAAGCCGAACGGCGTGGGCGCGGGCTTCAAGATGTTCTTCTACTACACGACGGACGGCACGAACCCGGAAGGTGCGGGCGGCGCGGGTGCGGGGACGACGAAGGTGGTGGAGATGAATTTTTCCCACAACCAGGGCGGCGACGACTGGTGGATGAACGCCACGATCGCGAAGCCGGGAAGCGGCGCGACGCTGAAGTACAAGATCGGCATCTTCAAGGAAGGGGCGGCGAGCGTGTATCCCTCCGGTCCGGACTCGGTGGCGAAGAAGAAAAAGATGATGTCGGTCTTCGAGATCGCGGGCTTCAACGCGGGCACGGTGGTGCATGCGCCGCACAACGACTACGGCGTGACGGAAACCGGGCTGACGGAAGGCTTCCACGTATTACGGGCGCGGCCCTTCCTGAAGCGCGACGGCAAGGCTTCGCTCTACAACACCTTCACGCAGACCTTCTATTTCGACGTAGAGAAGCCGGACGGACAGATCGTCTTCCCGGCATCGAACGGCAGCACGGTCGGCGGGAGCGAATACGGCGTGGTGGTGCGCGCGGACAACTCGACGACGGAGGTGTGGTACAAGATCGACGACGGGGACGGCAGCAACAACGACGCGACGACCGGTGCGGGGAACGGCAACGGTGCCTGGGTGCGGGCGAGCGAGGTGACGCCGAATGCGGCGGTGGTGCCGGCCGAGGCGGCGCACACGCGCGAGTTCCGCTTCAACTACGTGAACATTCCCGCGACGGGCAGCGCGACGATCTCGGTGCGCTTGAAAGAACTGAGTTCCTCCACGGACAACGGCTTGAGCGATGTGGCGGGACACTTCACCACGCTGACGCGAACGGTGACGACGGCGGGGCCGGACCTGCGGATGTTCATCGCGTTCCCGCCGAACGACGGC
>CBFGPU010000381.1:0-3972 GCA_965650715.1 uncultured Haloferula sp.
AATCCGAACACCTCCGCGATCACTTTCGCCGCTAGCTCGTGTCCCTTGCGGTTGGGATGATTCGCCGTTGCGAGGAGGCTTTCCTGTTTCTTCCCCTTCCCGAGCTCCGCCTTCCAAGCGGCGAAAACATCGGCCACGGGCACGCCTTCTTCCGCGGCGACCTTGCGGATGATCGCGGCGCGGATTTCAAGGGGTTCGTCGGGCGCATCGTAGCGCACGTTGTCCGCGCCGGTCGGCGTCAGGAAGATCACGGGCACGCCCTTCGCCTTGGCGGCTCTGGCCATCGAGCGCCACGCTTTCTCCACGTCCGCCTCGGGCAGGCGCCGGTCGTTGAGGGCGTAGTCGATGAAGATCACGTCGGGCCGCAGGGTCAGCACGTCTTTCTCGAAGCGGGCGGCACCCTTGATGCTGTCCTCGCCGCCGATCGCGGTGACGATGGCGTTGATCACCGCATGGGGGTTCGCCTTCTGGATCTTCTCCAACGACAAGAGCGGATAGGAGTCGAAGGGCTTTACGACCGGCGTCTTATGATACCCGGCGGGTACGCTGTGGCCGTGGAAGACGAGGTGGATGGTGCGGTTCTCCGGCCACGCGACCTTGAGTTCCTGCAGCAGCGTTGGTGGCAAGGGTGACCGGGGCGCTGGCGTGAGGATGGGATTCGCGCACGCGGTGAAAAGGGCGGGAAGCAGCCAGGGGAGCACTCTGACGGGGGCGATCACTTGCCCTTCACTAGCGGTTTGCCGGCCTTCTCCCAAGCGATGATTCCACCCTCCATCTCGGAGACCGTGGTGAAACCGGCGTCGCGGAGTTCTTTCGCGGCCTTCACCGTGCGCCTGCCACTGCGGCAATAGACGAGCACCGGCTTCTTTGGATCGACCGCAGCCTTCGCCTTTTCGACGAATCCTTGTTCGCCGAAGGTCACGAGTTTCGCGCCCTTGATGTAACCCGCTTCCCATTCATCGAGGGTGCGCACATCGAGCAACTGGATGCCGGTGGCGATCTGCTTCTCCGCCTGCTCCACCTTCACGGGGCCGTTTGGCGGTGCTTCTTCGGCGGCCAGGGAAATCGCGGGGAGAAGGCAGGTGATGAGGATTGTGACGATTGATCTCATGAGGTCACTGATAATGCGGGCGAGCCGGGTCACAAGTGGATTCCGGCTAGTCCCAATCCCCCTTCTCATCCTTTTCGAGTTGGATCCGGTCGTTCAGGTTTCGCGCTTTCACGCGGTGGTTGCGTTTCGCCCAGCGTTCGACCGTCATCTGCCGCTTCTTAGCAAGTTTGCGGAGCTTGAGGATCTCCTCATCCAGTCGCAGGAAGCTTTCCAGCCGATGGAGATCGAGGGTGCCCGCTTCGACCGCGGCGCGGATCGCGCAACCGGCGTCGTTGCCGTGCTTGCAGTCGGCGAAGCGGCATTCGAGGGCCATCGCCTCCACATCGGCGAAGCTCTCGCGGAGCGTCTGCTCGTCGGTCCACATCTGGATCTCCCGCATGCCGGGGTTATCGATCAGCATGCCTCCATAAGGCAGCGGGACGAGCTCGCGGGAGGTGGTCGTGTGGCGGCCCTTGCCGGTCACGTCGTTTACCTCGCTGGTCCATTGCCACTCCTCGCCGTAGAGCTGGTTGACCAAAGTGGACTTGCCGACGCCGGAAGAGCCGACGACGCACATGGTCACGCCGTCCTTGAGATAGGATTGGAGAACCTCGAGCCCTTCGCCGGTGAGGGCGCTGGTCACGTGGATGTCAGCGTCGGCGGAGAGGGCGCGCAATTCCGCGGCGCAGGCCTCGTTGTGCTCCGGAGGGCAGAGATCGGATTTGTTGATCAGCACCACCGCCTTCGCGCCGCTGCGGCCGATCAGGGTGAAGTAGCGCTCCATCCGCCGGGGATTGTGGTCCGGGCCCGAATCGGTGACCACGGCGACCACGTCCACGTTTGCGCCGATGACCTGTTCCTCGACGCTCTTGCCGGGCATCTTGCGGGAGAAGCAGGACTTGCGCGGGAGGCTCGCGCGGATCACGTGATCCTCGTTCTCTCCTCCCAACTCGACCGCCACCCAGTCGCCCACCGCGGGCAGGTCGGCATCCGTTTCCGCCTCGTGCCAAACCTTGCCAGAGAGGACCACATCGATCTCTTCCACATCATCCGGATCTTCGCCGACGAAGGCGCTGTAATTGATCGTCGTCTCCCGGATCAGGCGTGCGGGGAACCAGCCCTTCGCCTTGTACGGGGCGAAAGCTTCGGCAAAAAAATCATCCCAACCCAACTCGGCGAGCGTCATCCGCCGCCGACCCTAGGCCCGGATCGCGGGCGTGTCGATGCCTGCCGCCGCGTGTTATTCAGCGGGTCAGGGTCATCACGCACTCGAGGTGGCGGGTGTGCGGGAAGAGATCGAAGGGCTGGACCTTCTCCAGCTTGAAGCCGCCTTGCTTGAGGATCGCGAGGTCGCGAACCTGCGTTGCCGGGTCGCAGGACACGTAAACCACGCGGGAGGGGGCGAAGGCGATGAGCTGTTCGAGGAATTCGGGGGAACAGCCCTTCCGCGGCGGGTCGATCAGCACGGCGGTTTCCTGCGGGGAGAACTGGATGTCGGCGAAGATGGCCTCGGCGCTGGCAGCCATGAAAGTCGCGTTCGTGATCCCGTTCGTTTCCGCATTGCGGCGCGCCCAATCGGCGGCGGACTCGTTCACCTCCACGCCGGCAACCTGTTCGAAATACTTTGCCAGCGTGAGTGCGAAAAGGCCGGAACCGCAGTAGGCATCGACGAGGAAGCGCGCGCCGCCGGCACGGGCTTCCGACCCTGCATGGCCGGTGAAGGCGGGCAGGATGAAGGGATTGTTCTGGAAGAAATCCCCGGCCAGGAAGTCGAAGGACAGCTCGCCGACGTGTTCGGTGACCACGGCGTTCGGATTTGTTTCGACCCGGCCGTCGGTGGCCCGGAGCAAAAGGGTGGCACCCTTCTTGAAGGATTTCGCGCGCTGGCGGATCGAGGCGCGCTCGCGGGGCAGGGCGGCATTGATCTCCGCCATGGCGATGGGGCACTGCGGCACGTCGATGATCCCGCTGCGGCGGCCGATGGGCAGGAAACCGATGCCCTCGATCACGCCGTCGCGCGGGCGGTCGAAGTGCGGCGTGATCTTCGAGCGGTAATTCCACACCTGCGGGGAAGGGATGCAAGGCTCGACCGGGAACTCGATGCCCGCCATGTGGAGCAGTAGCTCGCCGACCTGCCGGGTCTTCCACGCGAGCTGGGCCTCGTAGGTCAGGTGCTGATACTGGCAGCCGCCGCAGGTGCCGAAGAGCGGGCAGCCGGGGGGCGTGCGCTCGGGGGCGGGTTCCAGCACTTCGAGGAGGTCCGCCTGCGAGCAATTCTTGTCGTTGCGGAAGACGCGGGCTTTCACCAGTTCGCCGGGCAGGCAGAAGGGCACGAAGACGACCCAGCCATCGATCCGCCCGATCCCGATGCCGAGATTGCTCAGGGCATCGATCCGCAGCTCGATTTCCTGATGATAGGCGAAGGGGTGGGGATGGAATTTCTTCGGCGGGCGCTGCATGCGGAGGCAACGGGGTAGGGCGGGGGCGGGCGCTTGCCAAGCGGCAATCCCGGCGGCACATTCGGAGCATGAAGGCGGAAATCTTCTTCTTCCTCGCGGCGGCGGCACTCCCCGCCGCGGAGCGGGAGAAGACGGTCTGGTACGACTCGAAGGGAAAAGTGGTCCTCATCGAGGAGCTTGTCGCGGAGGCCCGGGAGCCCTTCGTGCCCCAATGGGTGGCGCGGGAAGAGCGCCGGGACCGGGCGTTGAAGGGAGCCTTCCGCCATCGCCGGAGCCGGGCTTGGTCTTCCCCATGGGGATTGGCTTACCCGGTATACGGGTTCCATTGCGGGAGTCCCCGTTTTTACCGCTGCTTCCCGGCGGGCGGGGTGCGGGTCATCATTCGCTAGTTCCCGGTGCCTTGGCGCGAACGGTAGGCCCGTC
>CBFGPU010000382.1:0-3964 GCA_965650715.1 uncultured Haloferula sp.
CGCCTGCAGGGCTTGCGGTGCCGAAGTCGGTGCCATCCGAGTAGTCGGGGACCAAGTCGTTGTTCTGGATGATGCGACCGTTGCCCGTGATGCGGATCTCCGCCGCCGGGGGACCGATGTCCGTGGTCGCGGAGGCCGTGTTCGAGAAGGTGGAGTAAACGTAGTTGCCGAAGGCCGCGACGCGGTAGTAGTTCGTCGAGAAGGGATCCGCGGTCGTGTCGGTGTAGGTCGCCTCACCGGGGCCGCTCACGCCGATGGCCGTGAAGTTGATGCTATCCAGCGAGCGCTCGATCGAGAAGCCCGCCTCGTTGTCCGAGCCATCCGACCAGGAGAGTTCCACTTCCGTGTGGGAAAGTGCCGTGGCGGCCAATGCGGAGGGTGGCTGAACGGATTCCGGTTCCAGCGATTCGATCCAAGCGGCGAGCATTGCCACGCCCTCTTCATCGACGCGGTTCTTCGCCAGGGGCGGCATCTGCTTGTCGCCGACGGTATTCACGCGCGTGTGCAGGATGGATCTCGCGAGGTCCTGCGGCACCACCACGCGGGAATCAGGATCGCCGAAATTGTCCACCACCGGTCCGTAGAAGATCCCTTGGTCGAGGAACGGGGTCTCATGCCGGGCGTCCCACAAGGCTTGCACTCCGTCCGGACGGTGGCAGTAGGAGCAGTTCGCATCCAGATACGAGCGCGCGCGGTCCTGAAGGGAAGCGCCGGTGTCGGTGTGGTGTACCAGCTTGTCGAGAGCCGGGATGTCCACTTCGTCCGGCGGATTGTCGAAGAGGCCGACATGGGCCCAGGCGCGGAGCTGGTTGTCCGTGGTGCCTCCGGGGAAGAGCATGTCCTTGTTGAACTGCCGGGTGCTGGGCCCGAGCACGCCGCCCGCCTGCGGATTGTGACAGCGCAGGCAATCCTGCCGGCTCGGGTAGTACCACGGCTGGCGGCGGGTATCGACGTGGAACTTCGCGACCGTCACCGGCGAGGCCGTGTGAGCCGTGACCGCGAGGCCGAAGAAGAGCGTGTCCGGCAGGTCGAGCGTGGTGCGCGAGTATTCGGCCCAGTTGAAGCCGTCCGAACTGCAGAAGGCGATGAAGGTATCGCCCTCCCGCTTCATCCGGAGCCAGGTGTCCGGGAAGTTCACGCGCGGCTGCGGGTCCGCGGGGTAGAGCGCGGTTGCCCCGCCGCCGGTGGTCGCGCGGTACTGGAATTCGTAGCCGCCGTCGTTGTTGTTGCGCGCGGCATTGCTGGGGAAGACCAGCGCCATCACGTGGCGGGCGTTCGCGGCGAGGCTATCGCGGACCATCAGGCCGGTCTTCGTGTAGAGGTCCGCCTGCACCACCGACTCGATCCGCACGGACACGTCGAAGTCGCCCGTGCGCTGCTGGTGCGCGAAGTGGAATTGATCGCTCGTGCCCCAGATGTCCGTGCCGCCCGCGGTGATCGTGATGAGATTGCCGTCCCGCACGGTCGAGCCCGCGAGCGCGGGGCTGCCGATGTCCTCGCTGGTGAAGGAGCCGATGGGCGTGGTGGCGATCGGGATGCTCTCGGTAAGCCCGGCATCGAGCAGGTCGGCGTCGCTCTGGTCGGCGCGCCACTTGTAGGTCGCGCCATAGACGTTGCCATCCGGTTGCTTCACGATCACCCGCGTTTCCAGTCGCCGCCTGGCGTTCGGGTCCACGTCGCTCGAAGGAAAATCGAAGTGCTTCACCAGCACGCTGCCGCTCGGGAAGGGCCATTCGCCGGTCGGCTCGAAGCCCACGGTGGTCGCGTTCGGCACGGAGGCGAAGCGCGTCTTGATCGCGCCGTCCGACCAGAAAGGCGCGTTCAGCGTGTAGGGAATCAGACGCTCGCTCGGCGCAAGCGTGGCGAGGTTGTCGAAAAGTCCGGTCGCGCCGAGCGTCGCCGGGAGCGGCGTGCCGGGGGCCGGGCCGCCGCGTTCCAGCTTGTAGATCTTCCCCTCCGTGGTGCCCATCTGGCAGAGGTAGAGCTCGTGGTCCGCATCCTGGCCGAAGGACGACAGGCCGCGGTAGTCGTTGCCGGAATTCTCCCCGATGCCGTCCGGCATCTGCGCGAGGAAGACCTTGGTGGCGGGCGTCGTGGACTCGTCAAGGTACCAGACAAAGCCGGTCATGTTGTCGCCGAAGATGTATTTCCCCACGAGTTCGGGGAACTCCGTGCCGCGGTAAACGTAGCCTCCGATCACGCAGCTCCCGACTCCGTCGCTGTGGCGGTAGTCGATGATCGGCCGCTTGTTCGTGCCGATGAAGGGTGCCACGAGGTCGCCGTTGTTGCCCTCGATGTCGTTCCACTGGAAGTTCAGGCCCGGCGGGTCGCTCGGTTCGATCACGCTGACTTCCTCCCGCGAACCCTGGCCGACATCGCCGATGAAGATGCGGCCGGTGACGTGATCGATGGACATGCGGTGCGGGCTGCGGAGGCCGAGGGCGTAGATTTCTTCCAAGGCATTCGGCTGGCCGACGAAGGGGTTGTCGTTCGGCACGTAGTAGCGCGGCCAGGTGGGGCTCACCTCGTTCGCGGGGTGCTTCGTCGGCGCATGGCTGATGGCACCGCCGCGGAGGTCCGTGTCGATCCGGATCACGCAGGAGAAGAGCGAGAGATCGATGCGCTGGGTGTGCGTGCCGCCGTTCTGGTCGTCGCCGTTGGTGATGTAGAGGAAGCCGTTCTGGGGGTGGAAGAACATGCCTCCGCCGTTGTGCCAGACGGTGGAGTCCTTCTGGTCGATCACCACGTATTCACCGGCCTGGGTGGTTTGGTAATTGGCATCCAGGATGAACCGCGAGAGGCGGTTGCGGGTGGGCGTGGCGGTGGGAGGCCGGTTTTCGGGATCGCCGATGATCGGGCCGAGGTCGCCGGAGCCGCCGGTCTGGCCGCCGCGCCAGTTGTACCAGATCCACATCTGGCGGTTGTTCGCGAAGTCCGGGTGCAGCGCCAGGCCGAGCATGCCGGAGTCGTCCCAGCCCTGGGTGTTGGCGGAGAGATCGATGACCAGCGTCTTCGTGTTGGTCGCGGGATCGTTCTCGAAGCTCCAGATCTTGCCCTCGCGTTCCCAGACGATGAGGCGGTTGGTGCCGGGGATCGAGGCGAGGCCGAGGGGATTGACGAAGCTGAGATTCGGGAAGGCGACGACGGTGGACCACTCCGCGGGGATGGACGGGGCGACCTCGGGGAAAGTGCCGTCGAAGAAGGCATCCACATCAGGGCGCTCGGTCAGGCCGTAGGCTTGTGCGTTGGCTTGCGGAAGGGGGAGCAGCAGCGCGAGGGCCGCGGCCAATCGCAGGGAATGGATCGGATTCATGCAGGGCAGGGCGGCGCGCGGCCGGGCTTTTTTTTGTGCTGGAAATCGGAACCGTTGACCTCCACCTCCTGCTACGGCGCTTGTGGCGGGGGCGGGCAAGGGAGTCACGTCCCGGCGGGGGTGGAGGGTTTAGTAAACGCTCATGTGACAATATCGACCCGCGGGGGTTGCGGTCTGCAACGGGCCGGCTTGGTTCGTGCAATGCCGGGAGGGGTTGGCGAAGCTGTCATCCCTTGTGGGTCAATGGCTTGGGTCGGGGGCACGGGGTTTGCTGATTGGAATGAACCGATAACCCATGAATCCCATGAAGACGAGTTCCAAGATCATTACCGTTGTCGCCGTCGGTGCCTTCGCGGCAGCGTCCACTTCCTGTATGACCACCTACGACGCCTACGGGCGCCCGGTGCAGAGCGTCGATCCGGGCGCGGCTGCGGCCGGTGCGGTAGCCGCCGGGGCGCTGGGATACGCGATCGGCCAGAACAACGACGACCACCATCACTACTATCACGGTGGATACTACCGCCGACCTTACTACGGTTACCGTTACCGCCGCGGTTATCACCGCTGGCGATAATCCCGGGAGATTCCGGGGCGTTTCAACCGCTAACCACCGCCGCGGCTTGCCGCGGCGGTCCGCGTGTACGGATCAGG
>CBFGPU010000383.1:0-3949 GCA_965650715.1 uncultured Haloferula sp.
TTGGGTGTGATTGGACTTGGTTGGCGTGGGGGACGAGACGCCCTCCTTCCTTGGAATGGCGCTGAGGAGGATGGCGACCGCGTGGGCGCAGATGCCGCCAGTGGCGCGGTGTTCCGGGCAGCCGCACTGGACCCGGACGTCGCTGGGGCCGGCAATCTTGACGGTGGGCCGGAGAGTCAGCCGACCCTCCTTGAGGGTTCCCTGGAGGACATCGCCGGCCGCGGACGTCTTGAAGCCGGAGACGAGATCGACGAGCGCCTTGCCGTCCTTGAAGGGCTTCCAGCCCGTCAGTCCCCTCACCCAATCTTCCGTGATCTCCATGCGCCGGGGCGACACTTATCCAAGCCGCCCGGAAGCGCGAATCGAAAAGCCGCGCTTCCCCGCCCGCGAACGATTCGCGTTCGCCGTGGATGGGCTTTGACAGGCGACCGCGGTGCCGGGTAGTTCACGCACCGCGCGGATTCAACGGCGGGAGCATTAGCCAGAGCCGCGAGCTACCATGTACTACGTTTTTATCGGCAATGAGGCTGCGGGACCTTACTCGGTCGAAGAGATCGCGCAATTGCTCCAGTCCGGCGAGATCAGCCCGGAGGTGCTTGCGGTGCCAGAGGGCAGCGAAGACTGGGTGCCCTTGAATCAGTTGATCCGGATCGAAACCGGAACTCCGCAGGCTCCACGCAGCCCGCTTGCGGCGGGACCACAGCGCCCGGGCAACGCGGAAATGCGCAAGCCGCGCCCGCCGACTCCCACGAATTTCTCCGGCAAGGGTTGTCCCTTTTGCCGTTCCAGCAAGGTGAAGAAGGCCCCCCGGCGATATCAGCCGGAAGGGATGTTCCAAGTGCGGACGAGCAAGACCTGCCAGCGATGCGACGCGGTGTGGATGCCAAGCGTCGGAAAGACAAAGGCGATCACGGCACTGGTCTTGATCTCGCTCCTGCTGATTCCCGCGGTGGTGGTCAGTATCTTGCAGCGGCGTATCCTGATGATTGCGATCACGGGGTTGCTGGCCGGGGCCTTCGTGCGGGCACTCAAGTTTCTGACCTCGAAGAGGGAGGCGAAATTGACCGTCATCCTCTATCCCAGCCGGGCGGCCAAGCCGGGCTGAGACAGGCCGGTCGAGAGGCGGCGACCTGCAAGATTGACAAGGCTGCCGACGCGATGCCATAAGCATCACGGAAATCCCCTTTCGTCTCTTTCGGCCTGAAAAAGACGGAGATCAAACCCAAGTATTCCCCCGAACCATGTACTACGTCGTCATCCAAGATGCCGTTGCCGGCCCGTATTCCACCGAGGATCTCGGCCAGATGCTGGCGGAACACAAGATAACGCCGCTCACGCTGGCGGTGGAGGAAGGCCGCGAAAACTGGATGGCCTTGGAACGGCTTATCCACCTCGGGAATATCACCACGCCGGCCGTCACTACTCATGCACACGAGGATGAGGGGCTAAATGTCTCGAAACGGGTAAAACAAGGGAAGGAATGTCCTTTCTGCGGCGGGACAAAGGTGCAGACGGCGGCTAAGGAATTCTTTTCCACGGGCTTTGTCAGGGTGTTTTCTCCGAAAGTCTGTCGACGCTGTGATGCGATATGGGCACCGAAGGTGGAAATGTCCACGGCGTTCCTTGTTTTTATGATGGGCGTTGTGGGGTTTATTGCGGCTGCCGTTATCGCGGGTCCGGAAGTTTCGTATCATATCGGATTGCGAGAAACCCGTCCGGCTCCTTTGGGCCCCTCGCCGGCGATCAATTGGATATTGGGAGGTGTTCTCGTGCTGATGTCGTTCACGGCGGTGAGAAAGTCCTTCCGCTATCTGGGATCGGCGAAAGTGCGGTCGTTCCGGGTTTTAAGACATCCACACCGGCAGGTGCACGGGTAGTTGGTCATGCGTCATCGGTGTTGGAGGGCGGGTGATGGGGCGGGCTGAAGTCGGCGCACCCGGGGCTTGGCGGGCGGGGCGTGGTTTCTACACTCCCGCGCATGTCTTCAACGTTCGGCCACGCTTTCCGCATCCACACCTTCGGGGAATCTCACGGCGGCGGGGTCGGAGTGGTGATCGACGGCGTGCCGCCGCGGGTTCCTTTGACGACGGAAGACATCCAGAAGGAACTCGACCGGCGGCGTCCGGGGCAGAGCGAGATCGTGACCCCGCGGAAGGAAGCCGACCGCGCGGAGATCCTTTCCGGAGTGGTGGACGGGACGACGCTGGGCACGCCGATCGCGGTGGTCGTGCGGAACGAGGACCAGCGGCCCGGGGCTTACGAGGAGATGGCGCTCAAATACCGCCCCTCGCACGCCGACTACACCTATGATGCGAAGTACGGCATCCGCGCGCTGTCCGGCGGCGGGCGGGCTTCGGCACGCGAGACGATCGGCCGCGTGGCCGCGGCGGCGGTGGCCAGGAAGGTGCTCGATCAGCTCAGCCCCGGCATCGAGGTGCTGGCGTGGGTGAAATCGATCCACGACCTGAACGCGACCGTGGACACCGAGACGGTGACCTTCGACCAGATCGAGGGGAACATCGTGCGCACCGGCGATCCGGCGATGGTCGAGCCGATGATCGAGCGGATCAAGCAGGTGCGTGGCGAGGGCAACTCGGTGGGTGGCGTGGTGGAGTGCGTGATCCGCAATTGCCCGCCGGGACTGGGCGAGCCCGTCTTCGACAAGCTGGAGGCGGAACTGGCGAAGGCGATGCTGTCGCTGCCAGCGACGAAGGGTTTCGAGATCGGCTCGGGCTTCGCGGGGACTTTGCTGACCGGCCGCGAGCACAACGATCCTTTCCGGATGGTCGAGGGCAAGGTGCGGACGACGAGCAACCGCTCGGGCGGCATCCAGGGCGGGATTTCGAACGGCGAGAACATCGTGTTCCGCGTGGCCTTCAAGCCGACGGCGACCATCATGACCTCCCAGGAGACCGTGACGAACACCGGCGAGAACACCGAACTGGCCGGACGCGGGCGCCACGATGCCTGCGTGTTGCCGCGGGCGGTGCCGATGGTTGAGGCGATGGCCGTGCTGGTGCTGTGCGATCACCTGCTAAGGCAGCGCGGGCAGGTGGGCGGCTTCCCGGGGTCGGAGCTTTGATGGCCTCGGAGGAAGTTGCGGGCATGTTAGAGTGCGTCCGGGTCTGGTTTGTTGAGGGGAACCGATGAAGGAAATTTTGGCGGCGCTGGATCTCGAGACGATCCCCCAGATCAGCCTGGGGACGGCGGCGCTGTTGATCTTCGCGGCCTGTGCCCTGCTGGCGGTGATGCGGGGTTTTTTGCGGCTGCTGTTAGGCTCGCTGGTGCTGTGCGCGAGCGGCTTCGCCGGCTATGTGGTGTGGCGACATGCGCCGGGCTTGCCGGTGGTGTTTCCGGTATTGGCGGGCTTGTCGGTCTTCCTGCTGCTCCGCTTCCTGCTGCGTTTCGCGACCCGGCCCTTCGGGGGGGATGGGTCGGAGAAGAAGGTCTCGCCGGTGCGGCGGGCTTTCACGCTGCTCTTCAGCCTGGTGCCCGCCTCGCTGCTCTGGTTCACGGGGGCAACGGTGTTGCGGAATGCCGGCTCGGTGGCGGAGATCCGAAGCTTCGTGGACGGGACGGACGAGCATGCGCGCTCGGCCTTCATTGCGGAACTGAAGGGTGCGATCGACCGGGCGCTGCCAGCGGGATGGTTCGAAGGGATCGATCCGCTTGCAAGCGATGCACGGGTCACGCTGGCGAAGTTGATTGCCTTAGGTGAAGCGGGCCCGCCGCCCAAGGCGATCCCGGTGATGGAGGAACCGGAGATCCGGAACCTGATCGCGGGGGATGCGAAGTTGCGGGATCTGGCGCGCTCCAAGCGCTATGCGGACATCCTGCGGGATCCGCGCCTCGACCACGTGGTGGCGAATCCCGACCTGCGGAGGATGCTCGCCGACCTCGACCTCTGAGTCAGGGGTGGAAGGGCCAGATCAGCGGGATCAGCAGGCAG
>CBFGPU010000384.1:0-3946 GCA_965650715.1 uncultured Haloferula sp.
CCCGCAGTGGTTCGTGGCGATGGGCGACGAGCCGGCGAGCTACCTTTACTACAAGGATGTGCATCGACTGCCCTGAGAAGGGCAGAAATCACCCAATCACCAATCTTCCAATCATCAAACGAAGTGCCGCTGTGCGGTTTGATGAAGGAGGTTGAGGCGCGGGCTTTGCAGGCGGCACGGGATTTGCCAGTCTGCGGGTGAATGAAGATGGTGAGCCGCCTTGACCGGGAGATTGATGAGCTTGCGGCGATTTCGGCGCATCCGGCACCGGCGGTGACGCGGGTGCTGTTTTCTCCGGAGGACCTGGGCGCGCGCGAGTGGCTGACGGTGCTGGCGAAGGAGGCGGGCTTCCATGTGCGGCAGGACCCGGTGGGGAATCTTTTCATCCGCTGGGAGGGCAGCGAGCCGTGCTTGCCGGCGGTGGCGACGGGCTCGCATACGGACGCGATCCCGAATGCGGGGAAGTATGACGGCGTGGTGGGGGTGCTCGGTGGCCTGGAGGCGATGCGGGTTTTAAAGGAGGCGGGGCATGTGCCGAAGCGGAGCATCGAGCTGATCATGTTCACTTCGGAGGAACCGACGCGCTTCGGGATCGGATGTCTGGGCAGCCGTTTGATGGCGGGAACGACTTCTCCGGAGGAGGCGCGGGCACTGCGGGATAGTGAAGGGCGTTCGCTCGATGACCTGCGGGCAACGGCGGGTTGCCGGGGGGACTTGGGCGCGGTGAAACTCTCGACAGGGGCCTACAGGGCTTTCGTGGAATTGCACATCGAGCAAGGGCCGCTGCTGGAGAAGGAGGGGATCGACATCGGGGTGGTGGAGAAGATTGCGGCTCCCTCGGCGTTCCGGCTTTTACTGAAGGGCTCGGGTGGGCATGCGGGGGCGGTGCTGATGCCGGGGCGGAAGGACGCCTTCCTCGCGGCGGCGGAGATCGCGCTGCTGGTGGAGAAGGCGGCGCTGGAAAGCGGCAGTCCCGATACGGTGGGCACGACGGGCTTGGTCGAAGTCAAGCCGGGGGCAATCAATAGCATCCCCTGCGACGTGAAGATGGAGGTGGATTTCCGCGACACGGACAAGGAGGCGCGTGACAAAGCGTTGGCGCGGATCGGCGATGGCACGCACGCGATCTGCAAGCGGCGCGGGGTGGAGATCGATTGGCAGGTGATCAATCAGGACCCGCCGGCGAAGTGCGATCCATCCTTGGTGGCGCTGGTGGAGGCGAAGGCCGCGGCGGCGAAGTGCACGCACATGCGGATGATCAGCCGGGCCTATCACGACTCGCTCTTTATGGCGCGGGTGAGCCCGACGGTCATGATCTTCATTCCGTGCTACAAGGGGTATAGCCATCGGCCGGACGAGTACAGCTCGCCGGAGGCGATCACGAAGGGCGTGGAGGTGCTGGCGGGGTGCTTGAAGGAGTTGAGTTTGAAGTGAGGGGGTTGACGAAACCGACTAGTTCAATAAACTAGTAAAATGAAAGCGAGGAAGAAGAACGTCACCGTGGAGGTGAAGAGCGAGGCTATCGGCTTGTTTGAAGCCAAGACGCATTTGTCAAAGATCGTGCGGGAAGCACGGGCGGGAAAACGCTTCGTCATCACGCAACGCGGAAAACCGGTGGTTGAAATCCGTGCGGTCGAGCCGGACGTGCGCCGGCCCTCGCTGTGGGGTGACATGAAAGGCAAAATCTGGATGGCGGACGATTTCTGCGATCCCTTGCCAGAGCTGGAGAAGTACTTCACCTGAGCGTCCCCCCGATGCGCTACCTGCTTGATACCCATACCCTGATCTGGATGAGAGAGGCGAACTCCCGCCTGGATCGTTCGAAGTGGGAGCCCGTATTCGCGGATCCTGACAACGAGATCCTCTTCAGCAAAGCCAGCCTATGGGAGATCGCCATCAAGCGATCCCTGGGCAAACTGAAGCTGGAGGGGTCGCTCGAGGATTTCGTTTACTCCTTTCAAGAGGAGGCGGGCTTTCGATTGCTGGATCTGGAGGTTTCGCATTTTTCCCGTTTGGAGACCCTCCCTCAGCATCACGGGGATCCTTTCGACCGACTGCTGATCGCACAAGCGATCGAGACCGGGGCGATTGCGGTGACGGACGATGCGTCTTGGAAGAAATACAAGGTGAAGGTGCGGTGGTAGGGTTCGGGAAAGAGGCGTGATTCTTGGCCGGGGGGCTGCTAGACTCCGCGAAGTGTCCGGGAATCCATCCATCCTGCGTGTAAACGGCGAAGCCCTCGATGTGGGGGCGGTGCCCTTGCACGAGACCTTGCTCGAGTTTTTGAGGCGGAGCGGCCGGACGGGCACGAAGTGCGGGTGCAACGAGGGCGATTGCGGGGCCTGTTCGGTGCTGCTGGTCGAGCCGGACGGGAAGCTGCGCTCGGTGAATTCCTGTCTGGCGCTGGTGCAGGCTTTTGCCGGGAGGGAGATCCGGACGGTGGAGGGGATCGGACGCGGGGATGAACTGCATCCGGTGCAGTCGGCGATGGTCGCCTGCCAAGGATCGCAATGCGGCTACTGCACGCCGGGCTTCATCGCTTCGATGACGGAAGCGTGGCATGCGAAGACGCCGCCGGATGATGCGGCGATCGCGGACCAACTTTGCGGGAACTTGTGCCGGTGCACCGGCTACCGGCCCATCCGTGAGGCGACGGCGAAGGCCCTGGCGGAGCAGGAGACGCGGGCGGAGTGGGAGGCATGGATGGCGGCGGGCGCGGTGCCTGAGCCACCGGTGGCCAGCGCGGTGGCGGATGGGAGTTTCCTGAGGCCGGCGACGATTGCGGATGCGCTTGCGTACAAGAAGCAACATCCCGATGCGGTCTTCCTGGCTGGGGCCACGGAGGTGGCGGTGCTGATGAACAAGCGGCACTGGCGGCCATCGGCCCTGATCTCGCTGGAGGGAGTGCGTGAGCTGTTGGTGATCCGGCGTCATGAAGACGCCTGGGAGATCGGCGGTGTGGCGCGGATGACGGATATCCAGGATGCGCTCGGCGGCGAGTATCCCGCGCTGGATGAGATGTTCCGCTGGTTCGCGTCACGGCAGATCCGGCATCGCGCGACTTTGGGCGGGAACCTTGCGACGGCATCGCCGATCGGGGACAGCGCGCCGATCCTGATGGCGCTGGATGCGTCGTTGATTCTCGTTTCGGCGGAGGGCGAGCGGGAGGTTTTGTTAGATGGGTTCTTCACCGGTTACCGGAAGACGGTGCTGCGGGCCGATGAATTGATCCGGGCGATCCGGATTCCGCGGAGTCCGGAAGGACGTGTGGCTTTCTTCAAGGTCTCGAAACGGCGCGAGATGGATATCTCGATCGTGGCGGCGGGGATTCGGGTTGTGACGGATGAGGCAGGCTTGGTCACGGCGGCGCGGCTGGCCTTCGGCGGGGTGGCGGAGAAGCCGATGCGGGCGACGGCGGTTGAGGAGGCCATGATCGGCAAGCGGCTGGAGGTGACGGAGGCGATTGTGGAATTGTTAGGTGGGGCGTTCACGCCCTTGAGCGATGTGCGCGGGAGCGCGGATTACCGGACAGCTGTGGTGCGAGGCTTGTTAGAGAAGTTCGTGGCGGGGGATGTTGAGGAGCCGATGGTGCTGCACGAGCAATTCGAGGGAGGCGGTGGCATGTCGCATGAAAGCGCGCGGGGGCATGTGACGGGCTCGGCGAGGTATGTGCATGATGCGGCGCTGGCGAGGCCGATGCTGGAGGTATGGGCGGTGCGGTCAAACGTGGCGCGGGGGGCTTTGAAGAGGCTCGATGTCTCGGCGGCGCGAGGTATGCCGGGTGTGCTGGCGGTCTTGACGGCCGAAGATCTGCCGGGTGCGAACAACAGCGGTCCCTCGCGACATGACGAACCCTTGCTCGCGGAGCATGAAATCCTCTTCCACGGGCAAGCCATCGCGCTGGTGGTCGGCGAGTCGCTTGAAGCGTGCCGGATCGCGGCTGGGC